>CACDCI010000001.1 GCA_902551215.1 uncultured Pelagibacteraceae bacterium
GCTCAGCATGATCATCTTCTTTGTGACCATCCTCATCATGTCCATGATCATCATGATCATCAAAAATATTTCTTTCTCTAAATTTTAATTTTTGTAATCCTTTTATTTCCATTAACTCAATTTTTTCAGCTTTTTTAGCTATTGATTTTAATGGTTTTTCTAAAAAATTTTCTAAGCCTTCACCTACATAAAATATGATATCGGCATTTTGTAACATTTTTGCATGTGATGGTTTTAATGCAAAACCATGAGGTGAAGAATATCCATCAACTATCAAATCTGGTTTATTAACGCCATCCATTAGATAGCTAGCTAGTGAATGTATTGGTTTAATTGATGCAACTACCTTTATTTCAGCATTTACTGATGTAAAAAGAGTTAAGAATGATAGAATTGACAATATTAATGGTATTTTTTTCATATTTTTCATAGTTTAAACGTTAATGTTTTGTTATATTATAACAATGTGTAATAATATAACATTTAGTAAAGTCAAGTAGTAAAATGGGATCAAATAATAATACATTAGTAAAATTAAAGAATGTAGGCTATCACCAGAATGATAAGTGGCTGGTTAAAGGTGTATCACTAGAGGTTGAAAAAGGTAAAATTGTAACTCTTATAGGCCCAAATGGCTCTGGAAAAAGCACAACAGCAAAAATTGCTTTAGGTATTTATAAAAAAATTGAAGGTGAAGTTGAAAAATATACTAACAAAGTAGGATATGTTCCTCAAAAAGTTTCCATAGATTGGACATTGCCACTCAGAGTTAATGATTTTATGGTCTTAACAGAAAATCTTAAAGATGATGCTATAAATGAAGCATTGTCATTAACCGGTGTTGTGCATCTTAAAAATAAAAATTTAGGAAATTTATCTGGAGGTGAATTTCAAAGAGTTTTACTCGCAAGAGCCATTTCTAAAAAACCTGAATTATTAGTACTTGATGAACCTGTTCAAGGAGTAGATTTTACTGGGGAAATAGCTTTGTATGAGTTAATAAAAAAAATATCAGATGATTTAAACTGTGGAATTTTATTAATATCTCATGACCTACACACAGTGATGAGTGCAACTGACCATGTTGTTTGTTTAAATGGTCATGTGTGTTGTTCAGGTTCACCAATAGATGTTGCAAAGAACATGGAATATAAAGCTTTATTCGGTGAACAAGCTTCTCAAATACTTTCCGTTTATGAGCATAGACATGATCATGTTCATTCGAGTGAAGGAGATATAAAGAAAAATTAAAATGTTTGATGATTTTTTTATAAGAGCATTAATTGCTGGAATTGGGGTGGCTTTAGTAACAGGTCCACTTGGTTGTTTTGTTGTTTGGAGAAGATTATCTTATTTCGGAGATACACTTGCACATTCAGCATTACTTGGTGTTACTATTGCGTATTCTTTTGAATTAAATATTGCTGTTTCGGTGTTTTTAGTTTCATCTATAATAGCGTTATTTTTAATTCAGCTTCAAAAGAAAACTAATCTACCAGGTGATGCTTTGCTTGGTCTTTTAGCTCATTCTTCATTAGCTGTTGGATTGGTAGTAATTGGATTTTTAGCGTTTATCAGATTTGACATTATGGGATTATTGTTTGGAGATATATTAGCTGTAACTGTTAATGATTTAATCATTATATGGTTTGGTGGAGCATTAATTTTATTGGTACTAAAACTAATTTGGAAGCCTTTATTTGCATCGACAGTAAATTACGAGTTAGCTGAAGCTGAAGGATTAAATCCAGATAGAGCAAAAGCTATATTTACAATTTTAATGGCTGCTATTATTGCAATTTCTATAAAAATGGTTGGTTTGTTATTAATTACTGGAATGTTAATTATTCCAGCTGCAATGGCTAGAAACATCTCAGACAATCCGCAAAAAATGGTATTGTTTTCAGTAATTGGAGGTTTGCTATCAGTAATTATTGGTTTGTTTTCTTCACTTGAATTTAATACCGCATCAGGACCTTCAATAATAACAGCATCATTAGTTTTGTTTATACTTTCATTATTAAAAATAAAACAATCCATTCAATTGAAAAACTAAATGAGAATCAGTAAAATAAATAAAATGCACAATCTTTCAAAAAACCAGCAAATTATTTTTGATTTAATTGATAAATCTAGTGAACCATTAAAAGCTTATGCGATACTTTTTAATGTTCAAAAAAAAGGTATTAAAGCTCCATTACAAGTTTATCGAGCATTAGATAAACTGGTTGAAATAGGAAAGATTCATAAAATTGAAAGTCGAAATGCTTTTATTGCCTGCCATAATTCAAGTTGCCAGGTAGCTAAAGCTACTGCATTTTCAATCTGTGAGATTTGTGAAAAAGTAACAGAAATAAGTAGTGCAGGTCTTTCCAAATACTTAGCTAATTTTAAAGACAAAGATGGTATGAAATATAGTAAATACAATCTTGAGTTTTTTGGATTATGTAAAAAGTGTAGATAAGTTATTATCTAAATTAAAGAATAACCCGAGGCTCTAACTGTCCGAATTAACTCTTTTTTACCTTCAATATTAATTGATTGTCTTAGTCTTCGTATATGAACGTCAATAGTTCTGCTTTCTACGTTTACATTATTAGGCCAAACTGTTTCTAAAATTTGATCTCGTGAAAACACTCTTTTAGGATTTGTTAAGAAAAATTCTAATAATCTAAATTCTGTAGGGCCAAGTTGAATTTCTTTATCTGATCTAAAAACTCTTTTTTCTATTCTATCTAATTTCAAATCTTCAAATATCAAATCATTGGCAACTATATTTGGATCAGATCTTCTTAGAACAGCTTTTATTCGAGCAGATAGTTCATTAAAACTAAATGGTTTTGTAATATAATCGTCTACACCACTTTCAAGACCTTTAATTTTATCTTCTTCTTCACCTTTTGCTGTTAACATAATAATTGGTAAATTCTTAAAATTGTTATCTTTTCGAATATTTTTACAAACATCAATACCTGATAAATCTGGCAACATCCAATCTAGTAAAAGTAAATTAGGCTCAAATTTTTTTAATTCTTTTAAACCTTCATTTCCGTTTAATGATGAAGAGACAACAAAACCCTCCATTTCTAGATTATGTTGGACTAATTGAACTATTGAAGCTTCATCTTCAATAATAAAAATTTTTCCTTTCATCAAATTAATCTTGGATTACTTTACCCTTTGGTCTACTACCTTTTAGATATTCACCTTTTACTAAATAACATACCGTCTCAGCGATATTTGTAATATGATCGCCTGCTCTTTCCAAATTTTTTGTAGCAAAAATTAAATGCGTTGAAAAATCTAAGTTTTTTTTATCTTTAGATAAAAAGTCTATTACACTTTCCATTGCGATATAAGTTAAGTCATCAACTTGTTCATCTTTTTCCCAAACTTCTTTAGCTTTATCAAAGTTTTTGTTTACATAGCTATCAAGAACATCATTTAGTTGTTTCATAACAAGTTCTCCCAGTCTTTTTAAATTTCCTAATAATTCATCTGGCAAATCTAGTGGTAAAGGCTTAACTTTTTTTGCATTACTTTTTGATAGATCTCCTATTCTTTCTAAGTCTTGAGAAATTTTTAATGAACTTATGGTCTCTCTTAAATCAATTGCCATAGGTGCTCTTTTAACTAGTAAATTCATTATTTGAGTATCTATTTTAGATCTAAATTTATTAATTTCTTCATCACTTTTAATGATTTTGTCAATTGAGTCCTTATCAACTTTAATTACAGCATCCATTGCGTCACTCAATTGGGACTCGGTTAAACTTCCCATTTTAATTAATGAGTCTTTAAGAAATTGCAGCTCTTCTTCGTATGACTTTACTGTATGTTCATTGCTCATAATTTATCCAAATCTACCTGTAATATAGTCTTGTGTCATTTTATTGTCAGGATTTTTAAAAATTTTCTCAGTTTTTCCAACTTCAATTAACTTTCCTAGGTGAAAAAACCCTGTTTTTTGTGAAACACGTACAGCCTGAGCCATTGAGTGTGTCACTATTACAATCGTATAAGTTTTTTTTAATTCATCAATTAATTCTTCAATTTTTGCAGTAGCAATTGGGTCTAATGCTGAACATGGTTCATCCATTAAGATCACTTCAGGATTAACAGATATAGCTCTCGCTATACAAAGTCTTTGTTGCTGTCCTCCAGATAAACTAGTGCCTGGTTCATCTAGTCTATCTTTAACTTCTTCCCATAAAGCAGATTTTTTTAAGCTGTTCTCAACAATTTGATCTAGTTCACTTTTGGTTTCGCCTTTTCCATGAATTTTAGGACCATACGAAATATTATCATATATACTTTTTGGAAATGGATTTGGCTTTTGAAAAACCATTCCAACTCTTTCTCTTAATGAGACAACATCCAGATCTTTATCATTAATATTCATACCATCCATTTCAATATTTCCTGTAACTTTACAAATATCGATCACGTCATTCATTCTGTTAATGCATCTTATAAAAGTTGATTTTCCACATCCGGATGGACCAATTAATGCGGTCACCTCTTTTTCATTTAAATCTAAATTAACGTCAAACAACGCTTGTTTATCACCATAATAAACATTTAAATTTTTTGATTTTATTTTAATATTATTCATTTAGTTCCATCGTTTTTCAAATTTTTGTCTTAAGTACACAGCAATAAAATTCATTACAATTAAAAAGCTTAAAAGCATCATAATTGTTGCTGAAGTTTTTTCAACAAAACCTCTTTCTGCAGACTCAGACCATAAATACACTTGAACAGGTAAAGAAGATGATGGATCAACTGGACTTGACGGTATGTCAACAACAAATGCCACCATTCCAATTAATATAAGTGGTGCTGTTTCACCTAATGCTTGAGCTAATCCGATTATAGTTCCTGATAAAGTGCCAGGTAGTGCTAACGGTACTACATGATGAAAAACAGATTGAAATTTAGAAGCACCAACAGCGAGAGCGCCCTCTCTTATTGAGGGTGGAACAGCTTTTAATGAAGCCCTACATGGAATAATAATCCTTGGTAAAGTCATTAACGCTAAAGTTATTCCAGCAACTAATGGTGTTGATCTTGGTAATTGGATAGTTGCAAGCAAAATTTGTAGAGCAAGTAAACCGTAAACAATAGATGGCACTGCTGCTAAATTATTTATATTAATTTCAATAAAATCTGTAATTTTATTTTTTGGAGCGAACTCTTCCAAGTAAATTGACGCCAGAACAGCTACAGGAAAAGCTAATAATAAACAAATTAAAATACTATAAAATGATCCGACTAAAGCTCCACCAATACCAGCTAGTTCTGGATCTCTAGAGTCACCATTGTTAAAGAAATAATTGTTAAAATTTTTACTTATCTTTTTATTTTCAACAAAATAATCGTATATAACTAATTGAAAGTCAGATATTCTCCTTCTCTCTTCGGGAAGATCTCTTGGATAATTACCTTTATGTAATTGATCAATGTCATCAGAGGCTGTTAAATCTAATGTGATTATTTTGCCTATTAAGTTATTATCTTTTAAAAAAGCTTTTTTAATCTCAATTTCAGCGTCACCACTAAATAGCTTCAATAATTCATCTTCTTCATCTCTATCTTTTGCTGGATAAGCCTTTATTAAATTTTCTATCATTAGATCATAAAAATCAGCTTCCATTATATCTTCTTCAGATGCACCATTTTTAATTTCTAGTAACTCCTGATCAAAGAAAATCTCAGTTGTGATTACTGTTTTTTTAAAAGCTGAACTTCCTTTTGAGAAAATATTTTGAACTAAAATAACAACGAATAACAAAGCAACTAAGATAGATGTTAATCCGTAAAATCTAAATCTTTTTTCTGCTCGGTGTCTTTTTTTTAGTCTTTCTTCTTTAGTCATACTTTTCTCTATATTTTTTGACTGCTCTTTGAGCAATATAATTCAATATTAATGTTGCTATAAATAATGTAAGTCCTAAAGCAAAAGCAGACTGAGTTTTTGGACTATCAAATTCTTGGTCACCAACAAGTATCATTACAATTTGAGTTGTAATTGTTGTGGTAGACTCCAAAGGATTTATTGTTAGATTTGCTGCGAGACCAGCTGCCATCACAACTATCATTGTCTCACCTATCGCTCTTGATACTGCTAATAGAACTGATCCTATAATCCCTGGAAGAGCAGCAGGTATTACGACTTGTTTAATAGTTTCTGATTTAGTGGCTCCTACAGCATATGAACCATCTCTTAATGATTGTGGGACAGAATTAATTACGTCATCAGATAAAGATGAAACATAAGGAATAATCATTATTCCCATAATTAATCCTGCGGCTAAAGCACTTTCAGATGAAACAGTTAATCCTAAATTTTCACCTACTTGTCTAAAAAAAGGTCCGACAGTTAATGCAGCAAAGAAACCATAAACTACTGTTGGTATTCCTGCTAAAATTTCAATAATTGGTTTTGAAATTCTTCTTACTTTAATTGAAGCATATTCAGCCATGTAAATTCCTGAAAATAGACCAATAGGAACAGCTACCAACATTGCAATAAAAGCTATGAAAGATGTCCCTGCAATTAATGGAATAAAGCCAAAAGCATCTTTTAACTCTTCAAATTCAGCTGCGGTTATTGATGAGGCATCTCTAACAAAGGCTCTTTGAGGACTCCAATTTGTACCAAATAAATAATCAAAAACATTAATGACTGAAAAAAACTTGATACTTTCAAAAAGTAGAGAGAATATTATTCCAAGAGTTGTCAATATTGCTATTAAAGAGGATACAAACAATAAACCCTTTAATATAACTTCCACATCGTCTCTAGCTTTACTGTTATTCTTTATTTTTTTTAGAGAGTAAATAACTGAGGCTATAATTATACCAAAAATTAAAACTACTTTTGAATTTGTAAAAAGATTTATAAATTTTGCATACGCAAGAGCACTTTCTTTCAATATACTATCTATATCTCCAAAATAAGTACCTAAATGAATAGCTTTAATTTTTTCATAAATTAAGTTTGCTTCATTTTTATCATTAAATGTTGCACCTTGATTTGCAGCTGTTTCAATGATTATGGATTTAATAATTACAGGTTCAAATAATGACCAGACTAATAAGAATACTAATGCTGGTATTGAACACCATAAAACAAGATAGTATCCATAAAATTTTGGTAGTGCATTTAATTTGATATTATCTTTGATAGAAATAGTTTTAGTTTTTGATTTTCCATAGAAGAACAAAGAGATGGAAAATATAGTAATTAAAAATATTAGAACGATGTTCATTCGCCCTGAGTGATATATTCTTAATGTTACAGAAATATTACAAATTAAATCTAAGATTGAATCAATAAAAAGGCCAGTTATTACTGGCCTTTTTTTGGGGATAAATTAAAGTTATTTTAACTTGATTGTATTAAGATCTACTGCAGCAGTTCTAGTAACTTTGTATTTATCTGAAGCTAAAGGAACAAGTCCTATTTCAGCTAAATAACCTCTGTTACTCATTGCTTTTTTAGAAGTAAATTCTTTAAGAAACTCTTTAATGCCTGGAATTACACCAATGTGAGCTTTTTTTACATAAAAGAACAATGGTCTTGCAATTGGATAAGAATAATCCTGGATACCCTCTAATGATGGCTGAACACCATTAACAGATGATGCTTTGATCTTATCTTTGTTGGCTACTAAGTAACTATAACCAAAAAAACCAAATGCATCAGGATTAGATGAAAGTTTTTGTACAATTAAAGTATCATTTTCACCAGCTTCAACAGCGTATCCATCTTCTCTAATTTTAGCACATTCCTTTTTAGCTTTTTTACCTTCAGCATCATAAAGAGATTTGGCTGTTTTAGTGCATCCTTTAACCATAACTAATGAATTCCATGCGTCTCTAGTACCTGACGTTGGAGGTGCAACTAATATTTCAATCTTTTTATTTGGAAGACTAGCATCTATATCACTCCAATTTTTGTATGGATTTTCAACAAGTTTTCCATCAATGTCTACTTTAAGTGCTAAAGCTCTCCATAATTGTTCTTTTGTAAAATCTGCATCTGGAGCATCCACTGAATGTGCAAATGAAATACCATCATTACCTATTACTATTTCAATAATTTCAGCAACTCCATTTTTCTCACATAAAGCTTTTTCTTTTGTTTTAATTGCTCTTGATGCATTAGTTATATCAGGATGATTTGCTCCTACACCTGCACAAAACAATTTCATTCCTCCACCAGTTCCCGTACTTTCAATTACTGGTGTTTTGAATTTTCCACCCTTACCAAACTTTTCAGCTACAACTGTAGCATATGGGTAAACAGTAGAAGAACCCACAATTTTTATTTGATCTCTTGAGTAACTAGTTGTTGTAAAACTAAGAACTAAAAGAAACCCTAATAAAATTTTTACTAATCTATTCATATTTCTCCTTTTTTAGATTCGTTATGCATCAATAATTAAATCTGAATCTTAAATATTTTATTAAAGGAAAGTTAAACTTTTGTTACAAAGACTAACTTTTTAGTTGAATCAAATTGAATTGAATTTCAGATCTATAGTGGTCCCTTGATTTTCTTCACTATTAATAATCATTTCACCTCTATGTTGAGAAACAAGGTGTTTAACAATTGCAAGACCTAAGCCTGTTCCACCAACACTACGACTTTTGCTAGGATCAACAGTGAAAAATCTTTCAGTGATTCTATGTATAAATTCTTTAGGAATTCCTACCCCTTGATCTGATATCGAGACAATATTTAAATCACCCTCTTTTTTTGTAGCAATTTTAATTTCTTTACCCTTCTCACTATATTTAATTGAATTATCAATGAGATTAGTAAAAATTTCTATTAATTTATCTCGATCACCAATGATTTTAAAATTCTCAGTTTTTTGTAAATTTAAATTTATATTGTTTTTTTTAACAATATTTTCATAAGTCTTCATTACATAATTAAGTACTTCTATTAAATCTATTTCATGGGTTGGTCTTATATGTTCTTGCAACTCAATCTTTGAAAGAGATAATAAATCTCTGATTAAATTTTCCATTCTTTCAGATTGGGAGGTCATTACTGGTAATAAATTAGTAACTTCAGAGTTCTTTTTTAAATCTGCATTATTTTCAAATGTCTCAAGTCCTATTTTGATAGATTGCAGTGGAGTTCTTAGTTCATGGGAAACATTTGCAACAAAGTCTGATTTTAGTTGTTGAAATTTATGAAATTCAGTTAAATCTCTCATAAAAAGTAAGCAAGATGGCTCATCAAAGAATAAATTATGATTATCTTGGTAGATTGTTACATTCATTCTAAGAACTGAAGGATTTCTCAACTCTATTTCAAGATCATTAGAATTTTCTCCATTAAAAGCTTTCTCAATTGAACTTAACAAGTCAGGATTTCTTAAAAATCCACTTATATTTTCATTCAACTTTGTTTGAAATCTTTTACTGGCTGAACTATTGCTAAATATTATTTCCTTGGATTTGTTTAAAATTATAATTCCCTCTGGAATGTAATTTAAAAGATTATA
Source organism: uncultured Pelagibacteraceae bacterium (assembly GCA_902551215.1). Taxonomy (GTDB): domain Bacteria; phylum Pseudomonadota; class Alphaproteobacteria; order Pelagibacterales; family Pelagibacteraceae; genus Pelagibacter. The sequence continues at coordinate 9,528 of CACDCI010000001.1, forward strand.
AATAGTTTCTCTATATTTCTTACTTTCATCTTCATCTAACTTATTATCTTCAATTTTAACTTCAGTATTAATACCTAAGACTCTTTCTTTTTTTAAAAGAAAAAATAACAAAATAGCTATTATGATTAACAAAACAAATGTTAAAAGTTCCATATAAAATTATCTCATTTAAATGTTACAGATTTGTTAAAATATTTAAGTACTTGCTATTCACTATATAATTATTCCAAATAATTGGTTTTAATTATTTTTTACGAGGTATACAAAAATTAAAGAGGTGGCGAACATTATTAAGCTATAAGTAGCAGCTGGAATTACAAATGCTCCGCCACCGAATAATGTTGTACCAACAAAAATGGCAAGTGTACCGTTCTGTAAACCACACTCTATAGCAATACATTTTTTTTGAGCATTTCCAGTAGCTAATAACTGAGCAACATAAAAAGCAACAATCATCATAATAACGTTTAAAGCCAATGTAATAAGTCCAGCATCAGCAAAATAAGAAACTATATTGTCTTTTTCTGCTAAAATAGCTCCAAGCAAGACAATTATAAATAATCCTATTGAGATTTTTTTAGCTATTGGTTCAAATTTTATTGCTGCATTTGATGCAAATCTTCTAAATATCATACCTAGTATTACAGGAACTGTTACAATCAAAAACATACTTATAGCCATACTTGTTAGAGAAATGTTTTGAGAAACAGTTTCTGAGCCTAGTAAAGACAAAGATGTAATAATAATAAACGGAACTGTTAAAACACTTAAAAGACTTATGACTGCCGTTAATGAAATTGAAAGAGCCACATCCCCTCTGGCAAAGGACGTTAGTATATTTGAAGTTACGCCCCCTGGTGCTGCAGCAATAATCATAACACCAATTGCAAGCTCTGGAGAAATAGGCCAAACTTTAACTAAAATCAATGCAATAATTGGAAGTAAAATAATTTGACTGATTGCTCCAACAAAAAAATCTTTTGGTTGTTTTAAAACTCTTAAAAAATCTGCTCCTGTTAATCCTAGACCTAAAGCAAACATAATAAATGCTAAAGCTATGGGTAAAAATATATCTGTTACTATGCTCATAAAGTTCTTAAAATAACTTACAATTATTTAATACGCCCGTAAACGTCTTGGAATCTAACTATATCAGTTTCTTTTAAAATAGGTCCAGTTTGAACTTCTATAATTTTAACTGGTTTTTTATATAGATTTTCTATTCTGTGTATAGAGCCAGTTGGAATAAACACAGAGTCGTTTTCTTTTTTAAAAAATTTTTTTCTATTAATGGTTATTTTAGGTTTGCCTTGCGTGATCATCCAGTGTTCAGATCTATGATGGTGTTTTTGTAAACTTATAGATGATCTTGAATTAACAGTTAATTCTTTAACTAAAAAATTTTGTCCTTTAAACAAGTTAACATAACGACCCCAAGGTCTGTAATAAACGTTCTTTTTTTTGAAATATTTAGATTTATTTTTTTTGTAAATCTTTGAAATCTCTCTCCAACTGCCTAGATCTGACCAAGGTATATCTAATTTAATCGCATTAATTTCTTTAGCTTTTTCCAAGATTGCATAATCAAATGATTTTTCAGTAACTTTTAAAAAAGAGGCTTTATTTAAATGATAAGTATTATTTTTAAGCTTAGCCTTTGAAACTGATTTTAGGCAATTTTTGTAAATATTTGGCTGATATTTTTTAAAATTATTTATTAATGAATCTTTTCGAATAAAAAACATTCCCGAATTCCAATAACCTTTTTTTTTAATAATTTGCTTAGCTTTATTTTTTTTAGGTTTTTCAATAAATTTTGTAACTTTGTTAATATTAGCTTTAATTTTTTTAGTTAAAAAATAACCATATTCACTTGATGGTTCAGTCGGTTTAATTCCAAAGATAAATATATTTTGGTTGGTTAAATTGTTTTTATTTTTGTTAATTGCTTTATTAAATAAGCTTACTTTTTCAATTAAATGATCTGCTGGTAAAAACATCAAAGGTTGCTTGTTTGGAATATCTTTGATTAATGCAGATGATAAAATAGCTGGTGCAGTGTTCTTTTTAGCTGGTTCTAAGATAATTTTATATTTTTTAAATTTAAATTTTTTTAGATAACTTCTTACTTTTTTTAAATATTTAAAGTTTGTGCTTATAATTGGATAGTCAAAAGTTGTCCCTTTAACTCTATATAAAGTTTTTTCTAATAAGCTCCATCCACCAAAATCTATAAATTGTTTAACTTGATTATTCTTTGATTGAGGCCAAAGTCTAGTTCCAGCTCCTCCACATAAAATAACAGGTCTTATTTTCATTAAATATCAGCGTAACACTTCACTTCATTTTTCTTACCGGGATGTGTCGGTGCACCCAAATAAGCTGGACCAACGGTTTGTGCATATTTCCATAAAGTTCCACTACCAAAATTTATTTTTCTTGGTTTCCATTTTTTTCGTCTAGTAATTAATTGTTTTTTCGATAATCTGACATTTATAGTTCCTTTTTTGGCATCTATATCAATTACATCTCCATTTTTTAATAAAGCAATTGGACCTCCAACAGCAGCTTCAGGACCAACGTGACCTACACAAAAACCTCTTGTAGCACCTGAGAAACGTCCATCAGTTATTAAAGCAACTTTCTCTCCTTTGCCCTGTCCATAAATTGCACCAGTTGTTGAAAGCATTTCTCTCATTCCTGGTCCACCTTTAGGTCCTTCATAACGAATTATAATTATATCACCATCTTTATATTTTTTATTCTTCACAGCACTATATGCAGATTCTTCAGTATCAAAGCATCGAGCTCTGCCAGTAAACTGTAATCTTTTTAATCCAGCAACTTTAACTATTGCACCATCTGGTGCTAAATTACCTTTAAGTCCAACAACACCTCCATCAGGAGACAATGGATTATTATATTTTCTTAAAACTTTTTGTTTTAAATTAAATTTAACATTTTTTAAATTTTCTTTCATGGTTTTGCCTGTAACTGTCATACAGTTTCCATGAATAAAACCTCCATCGTAAAGAGTTTTTAAAAGCATTGGCACACCACCTGCCATCCACATATCTTTAGCAACATATTTTCCACCAGGTTTCAAATCTGCTAAGTATGGAGTTTTTTTAAATATTTTTGCAACATCCATTAAATCAAATTTAATTCCAATTTCATTTGCTAATGCAGGTAGATGTAATGCAGCATTTGTAGAACCACCAGTGGCTGCAACAATAGTTGCTGCATTTTCTAAAGATTTTTTTGTTACAATATCTCTTGGTCTAATATTTTTTTTTAACAAATTCATTACAGCTTTACCGCTTTGATAGGCATATTTATCTCTTTCTTCGTAGGGCGCCGGAGTTCCTGCTGAATAAGGTAAAGCTAAACCTATAGCTTCAGATACACAGGCCATAGTATTTGCTGTAAATTGCCCTCCACATGCACCAGCACTTGGACATGCTTTTAATTCTAATTTTCTAAGATCTTTTGCTGAAATTTTTCCTGTTGAATATTTTCCAACGCCTTCAAAAACATCTACTACTGTTACATCCTTTCCATTAAATCTTCCTGGCAATATTGATCCACCATAAATAAAAACACTTGGAACATTTAGTCTGACCATGGACATCATTAATCCAGGCAATGATTTATCACAACCTGCAACTCCAACTAACGCATCATAACAGTGACCTCTTACAGTAAGTTCAGCTGAATCTGCAATAACTTCTCTTGAAATTAATGAAGATTTCATTCCTTCGTGACCCATTGCAATTCCATCTGTTACTGTAATAGTACAAAATTCCCTAGGAGTTCCATGAGAAGCGCTAACCCCTTTTTTTACCGATTGAGCTTGTCTCATTAAAGCAATATTGCAAGGAGCAGCCTCATTCCAAGTAGAAACAACACCAACGAAAGGTTTAGCTACGTCTTTTTCTGTTAATTTCATTGCATAATAAAAAGATCTTTGAGGTGCTTTATCAGGACCCAAAGAAGTATGTCTGCTTGGTAATTTCTTCTTGTTAAATCTTGGCATTAAAGACTTTCAATAGTTAAAGTTATTTTTTGAATATCGTTTTTAAGATTACTATAGTTAGTTTTTTCTTGATCGACAATATTTTTTGGCGCTCTTTCAATAAAGCCTTTGTTATCTAGTCTTTGGGAAATTTTTGCAAGTTCCTCATCATATTTATTTTTTCTTTTAAGTAAATTTTCTTTAATTAAATTTAAATCAACAGTTTTATCAAAATATAACTTAAATAAATTGCCCCCAATAACTAAGGTTGCACCAGGTTTATTTTGATCCTTTTCAAAGAGATTATTAATACGTCCAAGTCTCTTAAAAATTACATCATTTTTTATGAAAAAAGACTTATTAGTAATTTTTTCAATAGAAACATCAATAAATGAGCCAGGATTTACATTTAATTCATTTTTAAAAGACCTAATTTCAGAAATCATATTAATTATTTTTTTTACTTCTTTGTAGCTTTCATCTTTTTTTGACTTATCTTTTGGCCAATTTGCAAGCATAAGATAATTCTTTTTTTTATCATCTAATTTATTTTTAAGCCAAATTTCTTCAGTTATAAAAGGGATAAATGGGTGCATTAATATCAAGATTTGTTTAAATATATAGCTTGAAACTGTTTTTACTTCTTTAATATCTTTTTGATTATTTGAGTTAAGTATTGTTTTGGATAACTCGACATACCAATCACAATATGAATGCCAAACAAATTGATAAGCATTACGTGAAGCTTCATCAAATCTGTAATCTTTTATGTGTTTTTCAACTTTATTTTTTACTTCTAGTAATTCAGCATATATCCATTTATTAATATTAAGAGTAAGTTTTGGCAGTTTTGAGCTTTTATTAAAATTGCATTTATTCATAATTAAAAAATTATTAGCGTTCCATAATTTATTTAAAAAATTTCTATATCCTTTAACTCTATCTTCAGAAAGTTTTACATCTCTTCCAGGAGATGCCATTGATAAAAGAGTAAATCTTAAAGCATCAGCACTATACTTTTTTATTAATTCAAGTGGGTCAATAACATTACCTTTTGACTTAGACATTTTTTGTCCCTTTTCATCTCTAACCAAAGCATGAACATAAACATCTTTAAAAGGTTCTTTATTCATAAATTCCATTCCAAACATAATCATTCGTGCTACCCAAAAGAAAATTATATCAAATCCTGTAACAAGTACTGTAGTTGGATAAAATTTTTTTAAATATTTAGTTTTATTTGGCCAGCCTAGTGTAGCAAACGCCCATAAACCAGAAGAGAACCAAGTGTCCAAAACATCTGGATCCTGGTGTAGTTGAACTTTTTTTTTGTAATATTTTTTTGCAACTTTTTTTGCTTCTGCTTCATTTGATGCTACAAATATTTTTTTATCTGGTCCGTACCAAGCTGGTATTTGATGTCCCCACCATAATTGTCTTGAAATACACCAGGGTTCAATATTGTTCATCCATTGAAAATAAGTTTTCGACCAATTGTTTGGGAAGAAATTAGTTTTTTTTTTTTTAACAATTTTTTTTGCATTTACTGATAATTTTTTAGCATCTACAAACCATTGCTCAGTTAAAAAAGGTTCTATTATTGAGTTAGATCTATCACCATATGGAACTTTATTTTTGATATTTTCTTCCTTTGCTAAAAGGTCTTTTTTTATAATTTCATTTAATATTTTTTTTCTAGCCTCAAAGCGATCTAATCCTATAAAGCCATCTGGTGCATTATTGTTGATTTTTCCCTCATCAGTAAAAACATTAATAATTTTAAGTTTGTTTCTTTTGCCCACTTCATAATCATTAAAATCGTGAGCAGGAGTTATTTTAACAGCGCCAGTTCCTTGATCTGGATCAGCATAATTATCCTCAATAATTTTAATCTTACGCTCAACTATTGGAACAATCGCAAATTTTCCAACTAAAGATTTGTACCTTGAATCTTTGGGATTTACAGCAATAGCAGTATCTCCAAGCATAGTTTCAGGTCTAGTAGTTGTAATAGTTATAAAATCTTTTGATCCTTCTATGGAATATTTTATATGATATAATTTTGAATTAACTTCTCTCTGATCAACTTCTAAATCTGAAATTGCAGTTTTTAAAACAGTATCCCAATTAATTAACTTCTCAGCTTTAAAAATTAATTTTTTTTTATAAAGATCAACAAAAACTTTAATTACTGATTTTGATAAATTCTCATCCATTGTAAATGCATTTCTCGACCAATCACATGAGCAACCTAGTTTTTTGAGTTGATTAATAATCACATCACCATATTGTTTTTTCCATTCCCATACCTTTTTAGTAAATTTTTTTCTCCCAATATCATTTTTACTAATATTTTCTAAAGATAACTTTCTTTCAACCAAAGCTTGGGTAGCGATACCGGCATGATCAGTCCCTGGCTGCCATAGTGTTTCAAAATTGTTCATACGGTGATATCGAACTAGTAGATCTTGTATCGAATTATTCAAAGCATGACCCATATGCAAGCTTCCAGTTATATTAGGTGGCGGAATTACTATTGAAAACTTCTTTTTATTCTTTATTGGTGTAAATAATTTATTTTTTTCCCAATAAGAATAAATTTTATCCTCTACTTTTGAATGTATATATTTATCTGAGCTCATTGATTAATATAAGTTTATAATTTAATAATATGAATTAACAATGATCAATTTGACTTTGAATTTAATGGACTAATTAGAAATATTTTATATATAAAGGTATCTTAAATTGAATTATTATGAAATTACATGGCAACGTGGCGGAATGGTTACGCAGAGGATTGCAAATCCTTCTATCCCAGTTCGATTCTGGGCGTTGCCTCCAAAAAATGTGTTGTGTTAATTAAAAAAAAAAGTAAGTTCAGATTTTAATATTCCTCGGTAGCTCAGTTGGTAGAGCAGTTGACTGTTAATCAATTGGTCGCAGGTTCGAGTCCTGCCCGAGGAGCCAAAAATTAACCCGTTTTGGACACAACCGTACCCAATGTTTGTAAATTTTTACTAAACTTTATTTTCTGATCTTCAGATAAATCAGAATAAAGTTTGACCAAAAAACTATAATTAACATTTGTCGGAGATTCTTTGGATTTCTCTACATTGATTAAATATTCTGAAAAATCTTCAAAAAAATAGTTAATTGGTACTTTTAAATAATTCGAAAGTTGTAATAATCTTATTGAACTAACTCCATTTGTTCCTTTTTCGTATTTTTGTATTTGTTGAAATGTTACGTTGATTGCTTTAGCCACTTTTGTTTGGGTCAAACCTAAAGCTAATCTTCTAAGTTTTAGTTTGCTACCCAAATGTTTGTTAAAATTTTCTTCCATATTAAGACCCCTCTTAATTAATATAAACGATATTGAACTATTTCTTTGGCCGCAGCGCAACCCCTAAAATTAAAAAAAATTAACCAGAATATGTCCTTGACATATAAGGATTTTTATTAATTGACTTTAAAAAAATCACTAAAATGGAGGTTGATAAGCTTTTTTTTTGTGTCAAAATTGCAAGAATTAAGTTTAAAGGATTTGGCTTAAAAAAAGTTTTGTTCTGTCACTTTTTGGATTAGCAAAAAATTCTTTAGTATTAGCTTTTTCTACAATCATTCCTTCATCCATAAATATTACTTCATCAGCAACTTCTTTTGCAAAACCCATTTCATGAGTAACAACTATCATTGTCATTCCTTGTTTCGCTAAATTAACCATTGCATCAAGAACTTCTTTTATCATTTCAGGGTCTAATGCTGAAGTTGGTTCGTCAAATAGCATTATTTTTGGTTGCATACAAAGAGCTCTTGCTATTGCACATCTTTGCTGTTGGCCTCCTGATAATTGACCTGGAAATTTATTTGCTTGATCTTGAATCTGCACTTGTTTCAATTGATTCATCGCTAATTCTTCAGCTTGTTTTTTGGGCATTTTTTTAACCCAAATTGGCGCCAAGGTGCAATTATCTAGAATTGATAAATGTGGAAATAAATTGAATTGTTGAAACACCATTCCCACTTCTGCTCTAATTTTTTCAATATCTTTAGTATCTTCAGTAAGTTCATTGCCATCAACAATAATATTTCCTTCTTGATGTTCTTCGAGTCTATTAATGCATCTTATTAATGTTGACTTTCCTGAACCAGATGGTCCACATACAACTATTTTTTGCTTTTGTATTACTTCTAAATTAATATTTTTTAAAACTTGAAAATCACCAAACCATTTATTTACATCTTTTATTTTGATTATTGCTTCTGACATAATTATCTATCTTTCAGTTTTATATTTTAATTCTAAATTGTAGCTATATTTACTCATAGCATAACAAATTATCCAGAAAATTATAGCTGCAAAAACATATCCTTCCATTGCAAAACCAAGCCATTTTGGATTTGTTTTTGCTAAATTCAACATTCCTACTAATTCCAATAAACCAACAACAAAAATTAATGGAGTATCTTTTACTAATGCTAAAAATGTATTGGCTATTCCTGGAATTACTAACTTTAATGCTTGAGGCAAAATAACAAAAATATGCATTTTCCAATAACCCATTCCTAATGATTTAGCAGCATCATATTGACCTCTTGGAAGTGCTTGCAAACCTCCTCTGATAACTTCTGCTACATATGCAGCTTCAAATAAAGATATTGCAATAATTACTCTAACTAATTTATCCATAAAAAAGTCCTCTGGCAAAAACATTGGAAACATTACCGATGACATAAATAATACAGTTATTAATGGTACGCCCCTCCAAAACTCTATAAATCCAATAGATATATATCTTACAGTAGGTAATTGTGATCTTCTTCCTAAAGCTAAAAACATTCCTACAGGAAAGCAGAAAATTAAACAAAAGAAAGAAACTATAAAAGTTAATGATAAACCTCCCCAAGCACCAGTTTCGACCCATTCAAGTCCAAATGCTCCACCTGAAATTAAATAGTAAATTAATATAAAAGCTATAATTGGATAAATAATTACATAATATAAAGTTAATAATTTCTTTAATTTTTCAGAAGGAATTAAACCAACACAAGCTAAAGCTATAAGCAAAAAGAAAGATATATTTATTCTCCACTGCAGTTCATTTGGATACATTCCATATACAAATCTTCTTAACCAAATTTTGATATAAGTCCAACATGCTCCAGTGCCTGTACAAGCTTCTTTTGAGTCACCAGCAATATTTGCATCTAAAATGAACCAGTTCATTATTGGAGGAATTGATTTAATAATTATAAAAATAATTAATAAAGTTAAAACAGCATTAAAGTTATTGGTATTAATTTTTTTATTTAATAAATCTAAATTGTGTATTCCTGAAAATTCTATTCTAATTAAATGAAGTCCTACAACTCCTAGTATAAATGGCAGAATAGAGCTAATAAAACTTGGCAAAAAAGATGTGATATTAATTTCAAAAAAAGAACCTAAAAAAACATCTAATATAGCAATTAAAAATAAAAAAGCTCCACTATATAAATAAGTAGTTAAGTTATCTTTATCAGGTTTTAAAAAATTTAATTTATTCATTATTTTTCTTTAATCGCTATTTTTTTATTATACCAATTCATTATTAATGAAATTGACAAACTAATTGATAAATATGTGAACATAGTAATAGACACAATTTCTATAGCTCTACCTGTTTGCATTAATGCAGTTCCAGCAAAAACTAAAACTAAATCAGGATATGCTATTGCTGCTGCAAGTGAAGAATTCTTAGTTAAATTTAAATATTGGTTTGTAGTTGGAGGTATTATAATTCTTAATGCTTGAGGCATAACTACTAATTTTAAAACTTGATTTGGAGTTAATCCTATCGATGCAGCAGCTTCTTTTTGACCTTTGCTAATTCCTTGAATTCCAGCTCTTACACATTCAGCTATAAAAGTTGCTGTATATAATGCTAAAGCCAAAGTTAACGCTATTAATTCAGGTGGAATTCCAAGACCACCTTCATATACAAAAGATGTAGTAGATAGTTGTTTTATTACAGGTACTTCAAAGTCTAAAGAAACACCTCCAATTAAAAAACTTAATAATGGTAAAATTATTAACAATCCTGCAGAAATAGAAAAAACCGGCAGTTGTTTGCCTTGATTTTCCTGTAATTTTCTTGCGTAATTTTTTATTACTACAATAGAAATTATTGCCGCAATTATTGAATAGAAAAATATATCTAAATTTTCCCATACAAAGCGTGGCACAAAAAAACCTTTAATTGTTAAGTAAGAAACTCCAAATATAGAATCTGCATCCTGTGGCAAAGGAAGAGCTCTAAGTGCAGCAAAATACCAAAAAAATATTTGTAATAACAATGGTATATTTCTGAAAAACTCTACATAAAATGCAGCACTTCTCTCAATTAAATAATTAGGTGATAAACGTGCTATTCCAACAATAACACCTATAATTGTTGAAAAAATAATTCCAATAAAAGCAACCAAAAGAGTGTTTAACAACCCTACCAGATATGCTCTGGCGTAAGAATGAGATCCATCATATTCAATTAGTGAAAATTGAACATCAAATGATGATTCTTGAGTTAAAAAACCATAACCAAATTCAATACCTCTATTTTCCATATTAACTTGAGCATTAAATGTAAAAAAACCAAAAATTAGAAACACTATTGCTAACGTTATTAATTGTGGAACTATTTTCTTAACTTTAAAATTCATAAACAGGGATCATAAAAAAAAGGGCTAGAAAAATCTAGCCCTTTTTAAACTTTATTATAAGATATAATTATCTTGCTGGTGGTACGTAAAGTATTCCACCTTTAGTCCATAATTGGTTTGGACCTCTATCAGGTAAAATACCAGTGTCTGCTATATTTCTTTTATAACTTTCACCATAGTTACCAACTTGTTTGATAATTCTTAAACTCCACTCATTATCTAAACCAAAAGCAGCACCTAATTCACCTTCTGCTCCAACAAGTCTCTTAATAGCTGGGTTGTCAGAAGTTTTCATAGAATCTGCATTTGAAGAAGTAATACCGTATTCTTCAGCTTCGATCATTACGTTCAAAGACCATCTCACGATATCTTCCCAAACTGCATCACCTTGACGAACAACTGGACCTAATGGTTCTTTTGAAATTGTTTCAGGTAATACTATATGGTCATCCGGATTAGTCATTTTTGTTCTTTGAGCAGCTAAACCAGATTTATCAGTAGTGTAAGTATCACATCTACCAGCATCATAAGCAGCAACAACTTCGTCAGCTTTTTCAAAAGCTACCGGCTCATAAGAAATTCCTCTAGAAGTAAAGAAGTCTCTCATGTTAAGCTCAGTTGTAGTACCAATGTTTGTACAAGCTGAAATTCCATCTTTGAATTGACTCGTAGAAGTTATTCCAGAATCTTTTCTAACCATGAAACCTTGACCATCGTAGAAGTTTACTCCAACGAATGTAAGACCAATGTCAGCGTCTCTTGAAAGAGTCCAAGTTGTATTTCTTGATAAGATATCAATTTCACCAGATGTTAATGCTGTAAATCTTTCTTTAGCACTTAGGGGAGTGAACTTAACTTTGTTCGCATCACCTAAAGTTGCTGCAGCAACTGCTCTACACACATCAACGTCAACACCAGTCCAATTTCCAGATGCATCAGCATTTGAAAATCCTGGAAGACCCTGTGAAACACCACATCTTACAAAACCCTTTTTCTGTGTATTCTTAAGTGTTTTTGATTTCTTTGCCATAGCTTCTGTTGAAAATGCAAAAAGCACTGCAACCATTGCTACGAAAGAAGTCAATTGTTTTATGTATCTAAACATTTTTCTTCCTTTATATTATTTTTATTTGTTAACAAATAATTCAAATTAAATTTGAATTAAATTAATTATCTAATTAATTAAATTTTCTATCAATGAAAATTTTTATCAAACTATATTTAGGTGATAATTTTTTTGGTAAACTAAATATAGTTAAAAAGAACTACCTGAGATTGCATAAAATGGCGCGCTCTGAAGGATTCGAACCTTCGACCCTCGGTTTAGAAAACCGATGCTCTATCCAGCTGAGCTAAGAGCGCAAAAATATTTTAAGACTATTTATAATACTAATTTAATTTTTAAAAAGGAATTTTTTACAAATAATTAATAAAGTTAATAGTTCAACTCTACCGATAATCATAAAAATAATTAAATTTAGTTTGGTAAAAAACTGTAATTCTTCAAAATTAAAATATTCAATACCGTACATAGATGAATTAACTGTGTTCATTAAAGTTAAAATAGACAACTTAAATGAATTTTCTAAAGAAATTCCAGAAAAAGTTAAAAAAGAGCTTAAAAAAAACATAGAAATAATAAATATTAAAACTGATAAAAAATACTTATCAATTTCAACCTTTTGAAAATTAATTTTTAAAAAAAAATTGGTATTTAAAAAGATATTTTTAGGTCGAACATGTGACATCAAATCATTAATTGCAAATTTAAATAAAGCATAAATTTTTAAAAACCTAATTCCCGAACTAGTAGAAAAAAAAGATCCTCCAATAATTACTAAAATTAAATAAATAAATGATAAGCTTTGTGGAGATTGATCTAAAGAAACACCAATATTTGAAATACTGCTTGCTAAGGAAAGGAAAATTACACTAAAATTATATTCAGAATTGAATAATAAAAAAAACAAAAAAATTAGTGTAATGAAATATAAAAACAAATAAATATCCTCTTGAAAAAAATTAATATTTTTTTTACTAACAAAAAGTAAATTGTAGCTTAAAAAAATACTAAAAAAAGATACCAGCATCAACAATGCTAAAATAATCTCTTTTGTATTTGTATTTACTAAAGTAGATAGATCGTTTACAGGCAAAAAACCTCCAGAGGAAATTAATGACATGCACAAATTGAAAGCGTCAAAAATTCTAAAATCAAAAATATTTAAAAAAATAAATATTAAAAAAGTTAATAAAGTATATAAAATTAATATTTTAGATGATTGCTTTAAAGTTTCAGATGTATTGAATGTTAAAAAATTTGTCAAAGATTTTTTTAAGCTATTGTCAAAAATATCAATCAATAAAATTATTGAAAATAAAAAATAAAGACCTCCAATCCATTGAGATGAAGATCTCCAAATTATTAAACTTTCATCTAAATGTTTAACATTTTCAAAAATAGTAAATCCTGTTGATGTAAATCCAGAAATTGATTCAAAATAAGAATCTAAAAATGAAATATTATAAATGCTAAAGTAAAATGGGATTGCAATAATTATAGGTAATATAAAATAACCAGATATTACAGTTAATATTTTATGATAAATTGATATTTTATAATTATCTTTCTTCTTTATCAAAAAAATTAAACCTAAAATTAAACTTAAAATTAATGAATAAATGTAACTATCAAGGTTTAAATAAATATTAAAATAATATGAGTAAATTATATTGAAAAAAGATAGAACAGAAATAATTAATGAAAAAATTCCTAAATATATTAAGCTAAAATAACTCATTTAAATTAAATTGAGCTAATACGAAACATATTTTCAACTATCGTTAATTGATCTCTCTTTGCTAAAAATACAACAACATCATCTTTTAAAAAAACAAAACTTGAACTAGGAATAATTATATCTTTGCCTCTTGCAATCGCGCCAATTCTTATTTCATCAGGTAAATTTGAATTTTTAAGTTCTTTATTAATTAATTCAGAGGTTTCTACAATTTCAGCTTCAATGACTTCATACTCACCATTTAAAATACTATAAGCTGTTTCGATTGTTCCTTTATGTACATGCTTAAGTATACTTGAAACTGTATTCATCCTTGGATCTATTAAATCATCAATTTTTAATGAAGATTGCAATAAAGAATAATTGGGCTTATTAATTAACGCCATTGTTCTTTTGTCTTTAGAAAATTTTTCAACTAAAACACTTACCATTAAATTATCTTCATCATCATTTGTAAGGGCCAAGACTGTTTCAATCTCTTCTAAATTTGCCTCAGTTAAAACATCTTCATCTAGTCCATTGCCGTTAATAACTATTGAATTATTAAGTTCGCTAGCGATATATTCAGCTCTATCTTTATTTTTTTCAATTATTTTAATTCTTGCAGATTCAAATGATTGTTCAATATTTTTTGCTAAATTAAATCCTATGTTTCCACCACCAATAATCAAAATTTTATTAGATATTTTTTCATTATGTCCAAAAGCAGATAAAGTTAATTGCATTTGAGATGAATTAATAATTACATAAGCTTTGTCATTTTCTTCAAGAACATCATTTTTTTTAAGTATAATAAATTTCTCTTTTCTAATAACGCCTAAAATATTAGCTTCTAATTTAGGAAATTTTTTTGTTAGTGCATTTAATTTAATATTTATTAAAGGGCATGATTTATTTACAGATATTTCTAAAAGTCTAATTTTATTATCAGCAAATGGCACATTATCTAAAGCACCAGGAGCTTCTAATTTTCTTTGTATGGATTTAGCTATTTCAATTTCGGGTGAAATAATAACATCTATTGGGAGATTTTCTTTATTGTAAACTTTTGAAAATTTGGGGTTTAAATAATCTTGTGATCTGATCCTTGCAATTTTTTTTGGTACATGAAAAACAGTATAGGCAATTTGACATATGAGCATATTAATTTCATCATTTTTAGTAACAGCTATTATCATGTCGGTTTCTGTGGCATTTGCTTTTTCTAATACTGAAGGATATGTCGCTTTACCAACAATTGCTTTAACGTCTAAGCTGTCATTAATTTTTTGAATATCTTCACTAGATTGATCTATAACTGTAATTGAATGGTTTTGTTCTACTAGTAGTTTAGCAATAGTAAAGCCCACTCTTCCAGCACCACAAATTATTATGTTCATATTAATTTAAATCTTTAATACCAAGGCCTTTTAATTTCCTGTGCAAAGCGGATCTTTCCATGCCAATAAATTTAGCCATTTTTGATATATTGCCACCAAATTTTTTTAATTGAGTTGTTAAGTATTCTTTTTCAAAATTTTCTCTAGCTTCCTTAAGAGGTATCGATAAAGAATTTTCAACTTTAAAATTGTCTTCTTCTGATGTTTTTAATGATTCTTTAATAATATTTGAAATTTTTTCCTCATTATTTGGTGACAATATACCTATTCTTTCAATTAAATTTCTTAATTCCCTTACATTTCCTGGCCAATTATAATTAATTAAATAATGATTATTTGAATCAATATTCAATTTTTTCAAGTTATAGCTTTCAATAATTTTTTTAGAAAAATATTCAATTAATAAAGGTATGTCTGAAACTCTACTGCTTAAAGGTTCAATGTCAATTTGAAAGACATTCAATCTATGAAATAAGTCCTCCCTAAAATTACCAGATCTAATTTCATTTTTTATATCTTTGCTTGATGAACAAATAATTCTTACATCGACATTTATGTCATGATTACCATTAATTCTTTTAAATTTTTGATCAATTAATACTCTTAATATTTTAGATTGTGTTTCTAAAGGAATCTCAGAAACTTCATCAATTAATAATATTCCACCAGTTGCTTTTTCTAATGCACCATATGATATTGATCCATTATTTTTTTCTTCTCCAAATAATTCTTCTTCATATTTTTTTACATCTAATAGTGCGCCATTTAAAATAATGAAAGGTTCTTTTTTTCTTTTTGATAATTTATGAATTTTTCTCGCAATTAATTCTTTGCCAGATCCTGTTGGGCCATTAATAAAAATTCTACTTTCAGAATTAGATAACTTTAAAATTTGCTCTCTAATTTTTTCAATATTTGAGCTATTCCCAATAAGCTCAAAAGAATGAAAAAGCTTAGTTTCCAATTCCTTATTTTGATTTTTTAATTTAAAATTTTCAATAGCTCTATTAATAAAATTCATCAATCTATTTTGATCAAAAGGTTTTTGTATAAACTCAAATGCTCCAGACTTTAAAGATTTAACTGCCATTTCAATATTTGCATGACCAGAAATAATTATTACTGGTATGTCATTATTTTTTTTTTTAATATGAGATAAAAGTTCAATTCCATCATTATCTCCTTTGTCTAATTTAACATCAATAATTGCCACATCTGGTAATTTCTTATCAATTTCAGTTAATGCTTGATTATAATTTGCTGCAACTCTTGTTTTGTAGCCGGCATCATTAATTAGATCGTTTAGAATATTTCTAATATCAGCATTATCATCTACAATTAATATTTCAGTCGACATTTTTTGGTAGTTTTACAATAATTTTAGCACCCACATCTTGTTTTTTAAATTCAATAGTACCTTCATGATCATTAATTATTTTACTTACTATTGATAAACCTAATCCACTTCCTTTTGACTTTGTTGTATAATAAGGCTTTAAAATATTTCTTAAATTAATTTCAGAAAAACCAGTTCCATTATCAGTTAATATAAATTCTATATAATCATTTTTGCTTATTATTACTATACTAATTTTTTTAGCAAAATCAGTGTTTTTAGCTTGCCTTTCATGAATGCTTTCTATTGAATTTTTAATTAAATTAAAAAAAACTCTGCTTATTTGTTCGCTATCACAATTAAATAAAATTTTATTTTTTTTGTAATTAAAGTCTATATAAATATTTAAATCAATTTCTCTTAATAAATTAATATTATCTTTAATTATAGTAATTAAATCATTTTGTTTAAAAATTGGTTTGGGCATCCTGGCAAAATCAGAAAACTCATTAACTAAATTTTCAATCTGTTTTATTTGCTTAATAATAGTTTTTAAATAATTGTTAAAGTTATCCTTGTCTGAAGAAATTAACATTTCTGAATATTTGTCTTTAAGTCTATCAATTGTTAATTGAATTGGAGTTAAAGGATTTTTAATTTCATGTGCTAATTTTCTTGCAACACTTTCCCAGGCCTCATGTCTTTCAGCAATTAATAATTTATCTTGTTGATATTTAAGTTGGTCAATCATTTTATTAAAATTTTTATTTAAAGTTTCAAGTTCTACATCGCTACTAATTTCAGGAACTTTGCTTTCCAAATTACCTTTTCCAATTTTGGATGATGCGGATATAAGATTATTTATTGATCTAAAAAATCTTGAAGAAAATTTAATTGCTACAGAAATTGATAAAAATAATAACAAAGATACAACAACTAAATAAATAAATATAAAAGATATTTTTATGCCTGTTCTTTCATCTTCAACAGTATAATAAAAGTTTAAAGCTTCTGATGCATCTTGTAAATATCCAGATATTTGCTCGTCTATAAATTTTACAACGTAAAGATAAGTGTCGATATAGTTATCAAGTTTTAATATTGCAGAAGATTTATTTTCATATGCATTAATAATTTTCAAAGGTTTTTCATCCACAAAAACCATTTCTAAAGCTTCTTTGCTTGGTTCAATAAAAGTGCTATACTCATTCAAAGTTGATGTAATTAAATTCCCTGCGCTATCAATTAAATGTATTTCATCTACGTCTCTAATCAATTTTTGATTCATTAAAAAATTTTTAAATCTATTTGGATTGTCATAAAATAAATTAACGTTTTTGTTGAGATCAAAACCGATTAAAACTATATCAGATTCAATTTTGTTTCTTACATCATCAACGTAGTTTTTTGCTACCTCATATGAATTATTTACAGCGGTAGTTATTTTTTTATCAAAATATTTTTCTAATGCGAATGAGAATAAAAATAATGAAAAAACTGAAATCAATATTGAAGGTATTAAAGTAAATAAAGTAAAAAAACCTATATATTTAGTTCCAGATGTTTTCTTACCAATATTTATGTCATTTCTAAGAGAATTTTTAACTTCAATAAAAATAATAATAAAAAAAATTACAAGTAAAATTACATTAAAAATTAACAAAAATTGAAGATTAGTTTCATTTAGTTCGATAAAACTTTTATCTATAAAGGTTAAAAATGTTAAAAAACCAACTGTTAAGGTGATAATAAATATTAAAATGATAAATATATTTTTTTTGATAAAATCTAACATTGTGTAATAAATAGCTAATTATAATTTATTCATGAATAATTGTTTCATAATACTAGCAGCAGGCGAAAGTAA
Source organism: uncultured Pelagibacteraceae bacterium (assembly GCA_902551215.1). Taxonomy (GTDB): domain Bacteria; phylum Pseudomonadota; class Alphaproteobacteria; order Pelagibacterales; family Pelagibacteraceae; genus Pelagibacter. Next base: position 27,628 of record CACDCI010000001.1, read on the forward strand.
AAGATTTAATTCTAAAATCCCTAAACCTTACTATTTATATAATGGAAAACCCTTAATTCAACACTCTATTGATAAGGCTAGATTGTGCAAAAAAATTAACAAAATCATAATTGTAGTAAATAAAAAACACAAAAATTTTATCAAGTATCTAAAAATACAAAACATTAAAATTGTGCAAGGTGGTAAAACAAGAGCTGAATCAGCATTTAATTCACTTAAAGCTATTAAGAGACTTAACATATCAAATGTTTTAATTCATGATGCTGCAAGACCTAACTTTTCAATAAAATTAATAGATAAGCTATTTAAAGAATTAAAATTTAATGAGTGTGTGGTCCCAGCGATTAAAGTTGCTGACTCAGTTAAACTTAAAAATAAAAAAAAAATAATTAATTTAAATAGAAAAAATATTTATTTAACTCAAACACCACAAGCTTTTCATTACAAAACATTGTATAAAATTCAAAACAATAAAAGTTCTAAAATTACAGATGATGCAAACTTATTCATTTCAGCTGGGAAAAAAATTAAATTAATTAATGGTGAAATTAATAATAATAAAATCACAATAAATTCAGACATTAAAATTAATAAATCTATTAATTATGGTATTGGTTTTGATGTTCATAGATTAGTTCCTAAAAGAAAATTGTATTTAGGTGGAATAAAAATTCCCTCAAAAGTTGGAACTTTAGGTCATTCCGACGGAGATCCTGTTCTTCATGCTATTTCGGATTCAATTCTTGGAGCTTGTAAAATGGGAGATATTGGTGAAAAATTTTCTGATAAAAATAATAAATATAAAAATATAAGATCAACAATTTTGTTATCAAAATTAATAAAAAAAATTAATAAAAATTATTTGATAAATAATGTTGATATAAATATAATTACACAGACTCCTAAAATTAAAAAATATAAAAATAAAATGATTAAATCTATTGCAAAATTATGCAACGTATCAATTTCACAAATTAATATTAAAGGTAAAACAACTGAAAAATTGGGTGTTATAGGTAAAGAAAAAGCTGTAGCTTGTGAAGTAATAACTTCAGTAATTAAATATGCTTAATAAATTAAATTTTCTATTTGTAACACTTTTTGGAGTAGGAAAAATAAAAAAAATACCTGGTAGTGTTGCATCACTAATAACCACAATATTTTTATTTTTTTTATTTCATATTTTAAATTTTTCCCCTGAAATTATTTTAATTTCTGTAATTATAATTTTTTTTATATCACTTTATACAGTTAATGTTTTTATAAAAGATTTAGAAAATAAAGATCCTAAAGAAGTAGTAATTGATGAATTTATTGGTCAATCTATTCCAATATCTCTTTACGAAATTGCGCATGATGGAGCAAAAGAGACTAACCAAGTTTTAACATCTTACTTTATTATGTTCATTCTATTTAGAATTTTTGACATCGTTAAACCCTACCCTGTAAGTTATTATGATAAAAACTTTAAGAATAGTTTTGGAGTAATTATGGATGATGTTGTTGCTGGACTATATGTTGTAGCAGTACTTGTTTTATATATGGTTTTAAATTCATGAAAAAGCTTTCTCAAAAAATTGTCAGTTTATTAAAGAAGAAAAATTTTAAAATTTCTTTTGCAGAATCTTGCACTGGTGGATTGCTTTCAAGTACAATAACTTCAATTAGTGGTTCTTCTAAAGTTTTCACGATTGGATTTGTTACTTATTCAAATCACTCAAAAATAAATAATCTAAAAATTCCAAAAAAAAAAATTAAGAAACATGGTGCTGTTAGCTATGAAACTTGTTTATCTATGGTTAAAAATCTAGCTAAAATTACTAAAACAAACATTTCAGTTTCTATTACTGGTATTGCCGGACCTAAAGGGGGAAATAAACAAAAACCAGTTGGTTTAGTCTATATAGGTATTAAAAAAAGAAACAAAATATTAGTTAAAAAATACTTATTTAAAAATAAGAAAAGAATATTTATTCAAAGAGCGGCCGTTAACAAAGCTTTAAACTTAATTTTAGGTTTTCTTAAATAAATTTTCTGCCCTTCTTTGAAAAGCCTCAGCAATCTTATCAAGGGCAAATTGAAAAGATTTTGTCATTACTATATTTATAAATTCATTTTTTAGCTCAAAATCAACTTCAAAAGAAACCTCGGTAACATTATTCTCTTCTTTAAAATGCCATGTATTTTTCAAATACTTCAAGGGTCCATCTAGATTAGTTACAAATATAGAGTTTGCTTTTTTATTATATTTGACATCACTCTTATAAGTATCTTTAAAAGGACCTTTTCCGATTGTAAGATCTGCAATAATTAATAATAAGTTATCTTTTTCTTTTTTTTCATAGACTTTCGCATTAATACAAAAAGGAACAAATTCTGGATATTTTTCTATATCAAGAACTAAATCAATTAACTGTTTTTTTTTACAATCAATAGATCTTTTAACTGATGCTTTGGGCATTAGTTTAATTTATTCTATTTTTTTGAAGTTTAGCAAAATCTTTATCGGCATGATAAGAGGATCTGGTTAACGGAGAAGACGAGACTAATAAAAAACCTTTAGATTTAGCTATAGATTCTAATTCTTTAAATTCATCTGGATGATAATATCTACTTAAAGGGTGATGTTTAACAGAAGGTTGCAGGTATTGTCCTACGGTTAAAAAATCTACTTCTGCAGATCTTAGATCATCCATGAGCTGTAAAATTTCATCTTTATTTTCACCTAAGCCCACCATTAGTCCTGATTTAGTAAAAATATTTTTATCAATTTTTTTTACATTTTTTAAAAGCTCAACTGAAGCAAAATATCTAGATCCAGGCCGAACTTTTCTATAAAGTCCTGGTACAGTTTCAATATTATGATTAAAAACATCAGGTTTAGCTTCAATAACTTTTTTATAAGATTCTCCTTTTCTTAAAAAATCCGGGGTTAAAACTTCTATAGTTGTTTCTGGATTTTTTTTTCTTGTTTCTGTAATTACTTTAAAAAAATGGTAAGCGCCACCGTCATCAAGATCATCTCGATCAACCGATGTAATTACAGCATGTTTTAAATTTAATTTTTTAATGGCAGATGAAATTTTGAATGGTTCTAATATATCTAATTTTTTAGGTTTACCAGTTTTAACATCGCAAAAGGCGCAAGCTCTTGTACAAGTATCACCCATTATCAAAAAAGTTGCATGTCGTTTACTCCAGCATTCTGTTATATTTGGACAATTAGCTTCTTGGCAAACAGTTGTTAAATTATTTTGATTAACAATTTTTTTTGTAAAAAAAAATTCTTTACTATTTGTAAGTTTTGATTTTATCCATTCAGGTTTTTTTTTAATTGGATTAATTGGTTTGTTTATCTTTTCTGGATGTCTAATTGTCATGTTTTTCAATTGTATAAAATTTTTCATCTTTTTTTCCAAGAAGGAATTTTTCTCTTAATAGAATTTCTATATAATCTAAGTCTAAATTATTAGTAAGTAATGAATTTTTAAATTCTAAATCATCTATTTTATTTGTTATAGCGATTTCTTCATTCTGTAGATTGGTTAATAATTTTTTTTTTTCAAAATAAGAAAATAGACCTCTTTCTCCACCTAAAATATTAAAAATAAAATATAAAAAAAGAAAAGTAGTAATTAATAAAAAGTAGTTTTTTTTAATTTTAGCAAGCATTAATGAATCTTATTCATTTTTGCCTTTTTTCCTAGTTCTTCTTCAATGCGTATTAATTGATTATATTTTGAAACACGCTCAGATCTAGCTAATGATCCAGTTTTAATTTGGTTAGAATTTGTACCAACTGCAAGATCGGCAATAAATGTATCTTCACTATCGCCAGATCTATGCGAAATTATCGTTTTATATCCAATTATTTGAGCAAATTTAATAACTTCTAAAGTTTCAGAGACTGTGCCAATTTGATTTAATTTAATTAAAATTGCATTTGATGAATTATTTAAAAAACCTTTTCTTAATCTTTCAAGATTAGTTACATATAAGTCATCACCTACAATTTGAACTTTGTTGACAGATCTCATAATTTTATTCCATGAAATCCAATCATTTTCAGCAAATGGATCTTCTATAGATTTAATGTGATATTTATTAATAATTTTTAAATAAGCTTTAATTGATTTATTTACTGATATAAATTTTTTAGAATGAATAGAATATTTATTTTTTTTAATTAACTCATTTGCAGCAACATCAAGACAAATAGAGACATCCTTGCCATTTTTAAAGCCAGATTTTTTAATTGCCGACACAATTAAATCTAACGCTTGCTCATTACTGTTTATCATTGGGGCAAATCCACCCTCGTCTCCAACAGAAGTAGATAATTTTTTTTTTTTAATCAAAGACTTAAGATTTTGAATTACTAAAAAAGATATTCTCATTGCTTCAGAAAATGTTTTTGCTTTATCAGGTCTAATCATAAACTCTTGAATTCTTAAACCATTATCGGCATGAGCACCTCCGTTTATAATATTCATTAAAGGATAGGGTAGCTTAAAGTTTTTTTTGACTAAAAAAGTTTTATATAATGGAATTTTTTTTAATTTTGCAGAAAGTTTTTTTACTGCCATAGAAACTGCTAGTATTGCATTGGCTCCTAAATAATTTTTTTGTTTGGTGCCGTCAAGTCTTATTAAAATTGAATCAATAAGTTCTTGGTTATGAATATTTTTATTTTTTAATTTTTTTGAAATTTTTGAATTAATTAAATTAACTGGTCTAAATACACTTTTGCCTAGATATTTTTTATTATTAGTATCTCTTTTTTCGTAAGCCTCATAAGTTCCGGTAGACGCACCTGATGGACATATTGCACTGGCGCTAACATTTTTTGAAAAAACTTCAGCTTCAACGGTTGGATTACCTCTGCTGTCATATACTTGACGAGCTAATACTTTTGAAATTTTACTCATTTCTTTTTTATTAAATTATCAATTTCAGAAATTTGTTTAAGTAAATTTTCTAATTTATTTAATGGTACCATGTTAGGGCCATCTGATGGAGCATTATCAGGATCTTGATGAGTTTCTATAAATACACCGGCTACACCAACTGCAACAGCTGCTCTTGCTAAATATTCTACAAATTCTCTTTGCCCTCCACTTTGTTCACCAAGTCCACCAGGCTGTTGAACAGAATGCGTAGCATCAAAAATTATTGGATAACCATTTTTAGCCATTATAGGTAGTGATCTCATATCCGAAACTAATGTATTATATCCAAAGCTTGCTCCCCTTTCAGTGACTAAAATATTTTTATTGCCTGTGTCAGAAATTTTTTTTGTAACATTAACCATATCCCAAGGAGCTAAAAACTGTCCTTTTTTTACATTAATAATTTTATTAGTTTTTGCAGCAGATATTAAAAGATCTGTTTGTCTACAAAGAAACGCTGGTATTTGTAAAATATCCACATGTTCTGCTACAATAGAACATTGATCCACATTATGAATATCTGTCAAAATTGGAATTTTCAATTCTTTTTTAATTTTATCAAACACAGGTAAAGATTTTTCTAAGCCTGCTCCCCTTTTGCCTTTGTGGCTGGTTCTATTAGCTTTATCAAAAGATGTTTTGTATATAAAACCTATATTAAATTTTTTTGCTATTTCTTTAATCTTTCCAGCCATATCCATAGCATGCTGTTCAGTTTCAAGTTGGCATGGTCCGGCAATTAAACAAATTTTTTTGTTATTTGAAATTTCAATATTTTCGCAGTTTACAACGATATTTTTCATTTATAATTTTTAGCTGCCTTAATAAATGATGAGAATAAAGGATGTGGTGATAAAGGTCTAGATTTAAATTCTGGATGAAATTGCACACCTACAAACCATGGATGATTTTTAAGTTCAATTATTTCAGGTAGCTTATTATCTGGAGACATTCCTGAAAAAATCATTCCTTTTTCTTCAAATTTATTTTTAAGATTATTATTCACTTCGTATCTGTGTCTGTGTCGTTCTTTAATAGAAACTGATTTATAGATATTCTTTATCATTGAATTATGTTTTAATTTAGCCTCATAAAGACCTAATCTCATAGTTCCACCTAAATCTTTTCTTGTGCCTTTGATTATTTTGCCATTTTTATTCCATTCGTCTATTAATCCGATTAACGGAAAGCAATTAGTGTTAAATTCAGTAGATCCTGCTTTTTTGATTTTTAAAACATTCCTAGCAAACTCAATAACAGCCATTTGCATACCAAAACATATTCCTAAGAAAGGTATTTTTTTTATCCGAGCAAAATTGATTGCGGAAATTTTTCCTTCAGTTCCTCTTTTTCCAAATCCTCCAGGAATTAAAATGGCAGAAACTTTTTTTAGTTCTTTATTTATTTGATTTGTTTTTAATTTGTCAGACTCTATTCTAATCAAATTAATCTTGACATTATTGCTAATACCTCCATGAGTTAAAGCTTCATCTAAAGATTTATATGCATCTTTCAAATTTACATATTTTCCAATTATTGCAATATTTACTTGTTTCTTATTTTGCAAAACTGTTTTTGTAATTTTTTTCCAAGGTTTTAAATTGGCGCTTTTTTTAGATTTAATTTTAAAAAATTTTAAAACTTGTTTGTCTAATTTTTCATTATAAAAACTTATTGGTGCTTCATAAATGGTTCGAACATCTACAGTTTCTATTACATTGTCAATTGGGACATTACAAAATAAAGATATTTTTCTTCTTTGATCAAAAGGAATTGATTTTTGTGATCTACAAATAACTATATCAGGCTGGATTCCTATTGATCTTAACTCTTTAACAGAATGCTGTGTTGGTTTTGTTTTAATTTCATCAGATGATTTAAGAAATGGAACTAAAGTTAAATGGATAAATAATGTCTTGCTTTTTCCAATATCATTTGAAAATTGTCTAATTGCTTCTAAAAAAGGCAAGCTTTCAATATCTCCAACAGTTCCTCCTATTTCACAAATTACAAAATCTTCATCTTTAATATCTCCTTTGATGAACTCTTTAATTCTATCGGTAACATGTGGTATTACTTGAACGGTTTTTCCTAAATATTTTCCTTTGCGTTCTTTTTTAATTATATCACTGTAAATTTTTCCAGTTGTAATATTGTCTGATTGCTTTGAAGAGATTTCAGTAAATCTTTCATAATGACCAAGGTCTAAATCTGTTTCTGCTCCATCATCAGTAACAAATACCTCTCCATGTTGAAATGGGCTCATTGTTCCTGGATCCACATTTAAATAGGGATCCATTTTTCTAACTCTAACTTTAAATCCTCTTGATTTTAATAGATACGCTAATGATGCAGATGACAATCCCTTACCTAGTGATGAAACCACGCCGCCAGTGACAAATATATATCGCGCCATGGAATTACTTTATAACCACAAATATTGAAAATGGAAAGTATTAATCGTTATTTTCAGGAATTTCAGGTTCGTCACCTGAATTTTCTTCTATTTTGTCAATAACAGATGTACTGGGAATTAAATCTTGTCTAGAAATCACTGTAAGACTTAAGCTGCAAATTATAAAAAGTGTAGCAATTATTGCTGTAGCTTTTGTGAAAAAATCACCTGCAGAACGTGAAAACATAAAATTATCTTGAGACACACCTATGCCTAATGCTCCACCTTCTGATTTTTGTAGCAAAATTAAAACAACAAGCAAAATCGCAAGAATCACATTAATAACCAATAAAATATTTTCCATGACTGTTAATTAAAGGTTTTTTTTACGATATCAATAAATTTTTTTGAATCTTGAGAGGCTCCACCAACTAAAAAACCGTCAATAACATTTAATTCTTTAAAATTTCTTACGTTTTTTGGATTAACTGAGCCACCGTATAAAATTTTTGGATTTTTTAATCCAAATCTTTTTAAAAGATTTTTTCTTAAAAAAACTATAGTTTTTTTTAAGTCATTTGATTTTGGAATAATTCCAGTTCCAATAGACCATACTGGTTCATAAGCAAATATAACATTATTTAATTTTTTAATTCCTTTTAAGCCTTTCGAAACTTGTTCAAGTAAAACTTTGTGAGTATGTTTTTTTCTTTTTTGTTGCAAAGTTTCACCAATACAAAAAATAATCTTTAAACCACTTCTTAGCGAAGATTCAATTTTTTTATTAATAATTAAATTTGTTTCACCAACCGCTCTGTTTTCTGAATGACCAATAATTACATATTTAGCTCCAATTTTTTTTAGCATTTTTGAACTTATTGAACCAGTAAAAGGACCGCTAATTTCTTCTTGATGGCAATTTTGAGCTCCAAGTTCAATATTTGAATTCTTAATTTTTTTATGAAATAAGTTCAATAAAGTATAAGGAGGACAATAAATTAACCTAAATTTATTACTATTCTTAAGTCTTAAAAATTTAAGAACTTTATTTAGCGAATTTAGTGATTTAATATCACCAAACATTTTCCAATTGGCTATAAAATACATAAATTTATTTGTCATAATGAAAATTTTAATCTATAGGTTTGTCTTTTAGAGATCAATAACTTAAAAAATATCATGATTACTAATTTAAGAAAATTTTCAAAAACAATACTAGCCAAAGTGCTTATGTTTATTATAGTTATACCTTTTGTTTTTTGGGGTATGGGCGGAGTTTTTAGCAGTGGTAATACAAACAGTTTGGCTAAAATCAATAAACATAATATTTCTACAGAAGATTTAACTGATCATTTTAGTGAAACAAGATTAGACTTAGAAACGCTAAAAGAAAATATAGATAATAATATAATAGAAGAAGCTCTAGGTAACCTAGTAACAGCAACGCTAATCCAAATGGAAATTGAAAATCTTAGTCTTCAAATTTCAGAAAAAGTATTAATAAAAAAAATTAAAAAGAATGATACTTTCTTAGATGATGAAAAAAAATTTTCTAGAACTGAATATGAAAAATTCTTATTGGTTAATAACTTGACAGCACCTGATTTTGAAATAAGATTAAAAAAAAGCGAGCTAAGAGATAGCTTATTTACATATATAGGAGGTGGTATAAAATCACCTTTTTTTATAACAAACAACATTTTCCAAGAAGAAACAAAAAAACTAGACATTAAATATATTAATCTTTCCAACATTTATAAAAAAAGGGAAAGTTTTACTAATAAAGAAATACAATCTTACGTAGATGAAAATAAAGATCAGTTAAAAAATGATCATATTGATTTTTCATATATAAAACTTACGCCTAAAAATTTGACTGAATCTGATGAATATAATGAATTTTTCTTTCAAAAAATTGATCAAATAGAAAACAAAATACATGATGGAAAAAAGTTTAAGGATATAATTGCTGATCTTAAAATTCAACCTACAATAAAAACTAACTACTTTTCAATTAACAATGGTGATGAAACTGAAGAAAAGATTTACAAAAAAAGAAATGAAAATAAAGTTCAATTGATTGAAGAAAGTGAGTTTTATGTACTTTATGAAATAGATAAAATTAATAAAATTTTGCCTAACTTAGATAGTGAAAACTTTAGAAACAAAATAAAAGAAATTTTATACGAAAAATCAAAATATAATTATAATTTTAAACTAATAACCAATATTAATAACAAAAAATTTACTGAAAATGATTTTATAAAATTATCAAATGAAAATTCTACAACCATAGAAGAAATTCAATTAAACTCAGTGCAAGATGATAGTAAATTTGACATCAATTCAGTAAAACTAATGTATGCACTGCCCGTAAATTCCTTTACATTAATTAGTGATCAAAAACAAAATATTTACATGGCAAAAATTGCTAAATCTAATAAAGAAAATATCATAAAAAATTCCAATGAGTATAAAAACTATAATGATAAATCTAACAAAGAAATAAAAAATAATATGTTTTCATCTTATGACCTTCTTTTAAATAAAAAATATAAAGTAAAAATTAATCAAAAAACACTTGAAAGAGTAAAAAATTATTACAGATAATGATTAATAGAAACTTCAAAGATTTCAAGTTTCAACATAAAAGAAATAAAAATCAAGTTTTGTTCACTAGCAAAAAAATTAAAGACGATAGTGAAATTTTAAATTTAATTAATAATTTCTTGAGTGAGAAAAATAGCTTTATTTTTGAATCTGTTGAAAAAGGAATTATTAAAGGTAGATATACAATTTTTGGTAAAAAACCTGATAAAATATGGGAATTTAATAATAATAATTCATATTCAATTAATAATAAAAATAAAAAAATAAAAATAAATGGTGAGCCAAAAAAAATAATTGAAAATTTAATTGAGAATTTTAAATTCAAAACTCCAAAAAATTTACCACCTATATGTTCGCTTCTTTCAGGTTATTTTTCTTATGACACAATTAGATATATAGAAAAAATTCCAAATAAATGTAAAAATGATCTAGGTTTACCTGATGTTAGAATTTTAAGACCAAAAGTCTTAATAATCCATGATAACTATAAAAAAAAAATTTTTTATGTAGTCAATGTATTTAAAGATGAAAAAATAAGTAATTATAAAAAAAAATACTTAGAAATAAAAAAAGAATTAATATCACTAATTGTATTATCCAAACTTAAAACAAATTATAGTACTTCCAAAGTAGAAGGGGTTAAAGTATCAGTTAAATCAAATACCTCAAAAAACAAATTCCTATCAATGGTCAATAAAGCAAAAAAATATATTAAAATTGGAGATATTTTTCAGGTGGTTTTAAGTCAAAGATTTGAGACAAAATTAACTAAAAATCCATTAGAAATTTACAAAAAACTTAGAATTACAAATCCTTCACCTTTTATGTATTTTTTTAATTTTCATGATTTTCAAATAATTGGTGCAAGTCCTGAAATACTAGTAAGATTAAGAGATAATAAAATCACTATTCGTCCGATAGCTGGCACAAGACCTCGTGGTGTTGATAAAAAACAAGATAATTTCTACTCAAAAGATTTACTTAAAGACAAAAAGGAATTAGCCGAACATTTAATGTTGTTAGATTTGGGCAGAAATGATGTTGGAAAAGTTTCAAAAATTAACACTGTAAAAGTTACAGAAAATTTTAAAATTGAAAAATATTCTCATGTAATGCATATTGTTTCAAATGTTGTTGGAATTTTTAATAAAAAATATTCAAAATTTAAGTCATTATTAGCAGGATTCCCTGCTGGAACAGTTTCTGGTGCTCCTAAAATCAGAGCTATGGAAATAATTGATGAGTTAGAAATTTCTAAAAGAAAAGTTTATGCGGGAGGAATAGGTTATTTTTCTGCAAATGGTGAATTTGACACTTGTATAGCCTTAAGAACTGCTTTGGTTAAAAATAATAAATTTTATGTGCAAGCAGGTGCAGGAATAGTTGCAGATAGCAAGCCCCAAAATGAATATATTGAAACAATTAATAAGGCAAAAGCTCTATTGAGCTCTTTAAATTAATGAAAATTTTATTAATAGATAACTACGATAGCTTTACATTTAATTTATATCATTACATATCTTCATTTAAAAAAAATGTTGATGTTATTAGAAATGATAAAATTACTGATAAAGAAATTTTAAAAAAAAACTATAATAAAATTGTAATATCACCAGGACCAGGTAATCCTTCTCAATCGGGCAATTGTATTAAAATAGTTAAATCACTTCATAAAAAAATTCCTATTCTTGGTGTTTGTTTGGGTCACCAAATAATAGGCCAAGTTTTTGGGTCAAAAATAATTCAAGCAAAAAAAATTATGCATGGAAAAACAAGCAATATTAGATCAAAAAAAATTGGTATATTGAAAAATTTACCAAGCAAATTTGAAGCCACTAGATATCACAGTTTAATAATTGAAAAAAAAACATTATCTAAAAATCTTCTTATTACTGCAGAAACAAACGATGGTGTTATTATGGGCATTCAACATAAAAAGTACAATGTTCATGGAGTGCAATTTCACCCAGAAAGCATTAAAACTTCATTAGGTATTAAAATATTAAAAAATTTTATTAATTACAAAAAATAATGGAAAAATTTTTAAAAAAATTAAACAACAAAGAAAATTTAACTTTTGAAGAATCTAAAGAAGCCTTTAAAATTCTAATGAATGGTAAAGCTTCTGATAAAGAAATATTTGATTTTCTAACATTTCTTTCTGCAAAAGGTGAGGTTTCTGATGAAATAGCTGGCGGTGTATATATTTTAAGGGAAAAATCTAAAAGAGTTAACGTTAAAGATTGCGTTGATACATGTGGTACAGGTGGAGATGGAAAAAACACATTAAACATATCAACTGCTTCAGCATTATTACTATCAAGCATGGGAATTAAAGTTGCAAAACATGGAAATAAAGCTGTTTCCTCAAAATGTGGTTCTGGTGACGTTTTAGAAGCTTTAAATATTAAAATAACTTTAGAACCTAAAGATATTGAAAATCAAATTGATAAAAACAACTTTGGTTTTATGTTTGCACCCAATTACCATAGTGCCATGAAATATGTTGGTCCAACTAGAAAAAAAATAGGCAAAAGAACTATTTTTAATATGATAGGCCCCTTAAGTAGCCCTGCTTTGGTTGAAAGACAGGTTGTTGGTGTTTTTGATAGAAAATTACTTAAAATTTTTGCAAATGCTCTGAAAAATTTAAATATTAAATTTGCATGGATAGTTAATAGCGATGATGGATTAGATGAAATTTCACCATATGCAAAAACTAATGTTATACAATTAAAAAATGGTCAATTATCAGAAATTTCAATTAATCCAAATGAGTTAAATGTAAATGCAGAAAATTTTGAAAACTTATTAGGTGATGATTCAAAATTTAATGCAAATAAAATGATCGAAATATTCAAAGGTAATGATAATGATTTTTCAAAAGCAGTTTGTTTAAATGCAGCAGCAGGACTTATTGTATCAGAAAAGCATAATGAATTCAGTGAAGCTTATAATGACGCAAGAAAACATATTTTAAGTGGAAATTCTTTTAAACATTTAATTAATATACAAAATGGCTGAAAATACACTTGAAAAAATTATAGAAAAAAAAATTAATAAAATTAATAATTTAAAAAAAAATATTACAATAGAGTTATTAAATAAAAAAATATCTGAAAATAATTCTTTTATTGATTTTAAAGAAAAAATAGAAAAAAACATTAAATCAAATAAAATTTCAATCATAGCTGAAATAAAAAAAGCAAGTCCTTCAGCAGGTGTTATTATTAAAGATTATGATCCCTTAAAAATTGCAGAAATATATAAGTCTAACAAAGCTACTTGTCTTTCTGTTTTAACAGAAGAAGATTTTTTCTTTGGTAATTTAATGCACATAAGTAAAATTAAACAAAAAATAAATTTACCAATTTTGTGTAAAGATTTTTTCATTGATCCATTTCAAGTGCATTTAGCAAAAAGCTATGGTGCTGATGCAATTCTAATTATTATTGCTGGTGTAAATGATAAATTGGCAGATCAATTATATGAGGAAGCTCAAAAGTTAAAAATGTCAGTAATTGTAGAGGTGCATACTATAGAAGAAGCAAAAAAAGCTTTAAGATTTAATGAAGCATTGATAGGAATAAACAATCGAAATCTTAAAACACTTAAAACAGAAATAAGTACAACTTATGAGATTAACGATTTTTTAAAAAATCATACTGGACCGTTAATTTCTGAAAGCGGGATTAAAACAAAAGAAGAACTTTTAGAGATTAAGAAAAAAACAAACATAAAAACTTTTTTAATTGGTGAATCACTTTTAAAAAACTTGGATAAAAATTCAATTTTTTCGGTTCTTTAGTTAAATTAACCCCTATTTTACTAGATTTTAATCTATTGTTAAATCAAAAGAACTTTTGTAGAACAGATTTGTACGATATTTGTTCTATGTTAACCAAAAAACAAAAAAACCTGCTTTTATTTATCAACAAGAAGTTGAGAGCCTCTGGTGTTTCTCCTTCTTATGAGGAGATGAAGGAATCCTTAAACCTAAAATCAAAGTCAGGAATTCATAGATTAATTAGCGCTCTAGAAGAAAGAGGTTTTATAAGAAGACTACCTCACAAAGCAAGAGCATTAGAAGTAATTAAATTACCCGAAACAGCTTCAGCAAATGATATTTATAATAGTTTTTCACCTAGTGTAATTAAAGGTGGTTTAGATCAAGAAAAATCTAATGAAGAAAATTCAGAAATACCAGTTTTAGGTAAAATAGCAGCTGGCACACCTGTAGAAGCAATTCAAAATGAAGTTTCAAGAATACCTTTGCCGGTAAATTTAGAAAAAAATGGTGAATACTTTGGTCTTAAAGTTGAAGGTGACTCAATGGTTGAAGCAGGAATTAGTGAAGGAGATACAGTAATTATCAAAAAAACTGATACTGCAGACAATGGAAAAATTGTTGTAGCATTAATAGATAACCATGAAGCAATGCTAAAAAGAATTCGAAGAAAAGGCAAAACTATAGCTCTTGAAAGCGCCAATAGAAATTATGAAACTAAAATTTTTGGCCCAGATAGGGTAAAAGTTCAAGGTATTTTAGTATCTTTATATAGAAACTTTTAAAAAAATAGTCTAAACATTTCCAATGTCTAAAGTAGCAACTAGATTTGCTCCATCGCCCACTGGCCCTTTGCACATAGGGGGTGTTAGAACGGCTTTATTTAATTGGCTATTTTCTAAAAATAATAAAGGCACTTTTCATTTAAGAATTGAAGATACGGATAAAGAAAGATCAAAAAAAGAGTATCATGATCAAATTATTAAATCTTTAAATTGGATTGGTATTAAACATGATGGAGATGAATACATTCAATCAAAAAATATAGATACTCATGTAAAAGTAGCTAATGAATTATTAAAAAGTGGTAATGCTTATAAGTGTTACTGCTCAACTGAAGAAATAGAAGAACAAAAAAAAAGATCAAGACAAAAAAAAATTCCATATGTTTACAATAGGAAATGGAGAAATATAAATGAAGCTAATGCTCCTAAGGATATTAAGCCAGTAATAAGGTTTAAAAGTAAAATTGATGGAACTTCTATATTGAAAGATTTAGTTCAAGGTGATGTTGAAATAGAAAACAACACTATTGAAGATTTTGTTATTTTGAGAAATGACGGAACGCCAACCTACAATCTTTCTGCATCTGTAGATGATCATAATATGAATATCACTCATGTTATAAGAGGAGATGATCATAAAATTAATACATTTAAACAAATACAAATTCATACTGCTATGAATTGGAAGTTGCCATCATATGCACATATCCCTTTAATACATACTATTGGTGGAAAAAAGTTATCAAAAAGAGATAAGGCTTCAACATTGGATGACTATTCAAATATTGGCATTATGCCTGATGCATTAAGAAATTATCTCTTAAGACTAGGTTGGTCTTATAAAGATAAAGAAATATTTACCTTAGATGAAAGTATTAAACATTTTAATCTTGAGGGAATTGGTAAATCTCCATCAAAACTTGATCTAAGCCGAATTTTATCAATGAACGAGCATTATATTAAAAGTATTGAGGAAAAAGAACTTTTTACTCAGTTAACAAAATACTGTGAAAATTATAAAAAAAAGATACCCAGTGAAAAAGAGGATAAAATTAAGTCATCATTGGTATTTCTTAAAAATAAAGCTAAAACTTTAGATGATATATACAATAACTCGAAATATATAATTCAAGATAAGATCAGTTTTAATGAAGAAGATGTCAAATTATTAGATAATAAAGCCAAAAAGATTATATCTGAATTCTCAAATAATATTTCCAAAATAGAAAAATTAAATAAAGAGACACTAGAACCAATTATTAATGACCTTATTAAGTCAAATGAAACTAATTTTAAAGGAGTTGGACAGCCACTAAGAATTGTTTTAACAGGTTCAAAATATGGACCCGGAATTTATGATATAATAACTTCTCTTGGTAAAGATGAAGTTCAAAAAAGATTAGGGAGCAAGATAATTCAATAAAATAGAAGAAACTTCATCTGAAGAAGAGTTCTTTGGTCTAATTCCATTTAGTGTATTACTGCAATCATTAATCTGCTTATCAATTAAACTAGGATTTTTTAAAAAATAAACTACAGATTTATATATTTCCTTAGAATTACATTCATTTTGAAGAAGTTCAGGAATAACTTCTTTGTTATTTATTATATTAATTATATTTGCATATTTGATTTTTGCTAAAAATTTAATAATCATAAAATTTAAGAAATTCATTTTATATATAATAATTGATGGAACTTTTGCGTTACAAATTTCTAATGAAACAGTTCCAGACTTTGAAACTGCAAATACTGAGTTTGATAAAATTTGAAACTTAATATTTTCTTCAGAAACAACTTCAACATTATTTAAATTTGAGCCTTTAACTATATCATTTATGTAAGTTTTATTTTCATCAGTTGTATGAAATACAAAAAGATAATCATTATATTTTTCATTCATTAATTTTATAAAATCAATTAAAATAGGTAAAAGTATACTTGTTTCTGATGCTCTGCTTCCTGCAAACAAAGATATAATTCTTTTATCTTTTTTAATTAAATTTGATAAATCAGTCTTTGCTTTATTGTTTTTTTCAAGTAATGGATGACCAACAAATGTATTATTAATATTTTCTTTATCAAAATATTTCTTTTCAAAATTAAATAGTAAAAGAATATGATCTAAAAATTTTTTAAATTTCTTTACTCTTCCCTCTCTCCATATCCAGACTTGAGGTGCTACAAAATGAATTGTTTTTATATTTGGATTGATTTTCTTAACTTTTTCAGCAACTCTTAATGTAAAATCAGGACTATCGACACTAAATAAAATATCAGGTTTAAATTTAATTATTTTATTTACTGTTTCATCAATTTTTTTTTTTATTTTAAATATGTTAAATATAACGCTTGTGAAACCAATATATGTAACTTCTTTAAGATCATAAATTGATTTTATACCTAGTGAATTTAAGTGAGCTCCACCAAGGCATAAATATTCAATATCTGAACGTTTATGTTTTAGTTTAGAAATAACAGTTGATGCCAATTTATCACCTGAAGGTTCTCCAGTTAAAATAAATATCTTTTTCATTTAACTGTAATGAACATTTTGTTTGTATTTGCGAAACTGATACACTTTTTTTTTTGTAAAAATACATTTTGATTACTTTTTAAAACAATTCCTTTTAACCCTGCTGATTTACATTGATTTAAAGTTTTTAATCCTACTGTTGGTAAATCAATTCTTAGATCTTGTTTTTTCTTAGGAAATTTTACTAAAACACCATTGTTTCTAAATTTTTTATTTTTACATTTTTTAAGCATTTTTTTAGTTCCACCTCTGCCTTCTATGGCAATAATTTTATTATTTCTAACAATGGTTCCTTGGCTAAAGTTATATTTGCCTAATTTATTTAATGTTTTTATTGCTTTGTTAATATCAATTTTGTCATTTTTATTAGGTTTTAATTTAGAATAATTTCCTTTTTTTAATGTTAATTCAGGATTAAATGCAAGAGAGTTTATAGTTTTTATTTTTTGTTCTTTTAATATTTTTATAATCTCTTTTAAAATAGCTGCATCTCCAAGTTTTGAACTTTTTATTATTCGTGGAATATAATAAATACCTTTTAAATCTAATTTAAGTTTGGAAAATTTTGGTTTAGCAACATTTCCAGCGAATAATACCTTTTTACATTTTTTTTTATTAAGTAAGTTAATAATCTTGCCAAATTGTCCAATCGATATTTTGTAAGAATTTTTATCCTTTTTAAATTTATTATTTTTGGAAAGGTCAATAATAAAATATTTTTTTTTATATTTTTTTATTTTATTAAGTATTTTTATTGGAAAGTCTGAATCGCCAAAAAAAAGACCAATCATTATTTTTTAGTATAGTTAAAATTTATTACAATTCTAACTTTTTGATCTGTACAATCTACTCCGGCATGACTCTGATGACTGTCAAATTCAACAAGTCTATTTGCTTTACTTATTACTTTTTTTCCATTTTGAAAAATAGTTCCACCATTATTTGTATTAAGGTAAAAAACTGAAGTTTTGTGATCTTTTAAATCAGTGTCTGTATGCATTGGGTATTTGTAGTTTGTATCTTTTTTTGGTGTTAAATTGGCTTTAACTCTAATTAAATCTTTAATTTCTAGTTTTTCAATTATTGGAAGTACTAATTTCCAGTGTGATGTTTTTATTGTTTTTTCTGAAAAAAAAATATGTGTGAACTGATAATTTTCACCATCATCTATGGATGATTTTGATGAATTATAATACCACGGAAACTCTACTCCAAACAATGTATCACTTAAATTTTTTAAACTTTTACCATCTACTAAATTGTCTATGATTTTCATGTTTATCTACTTATAAATTATTTTGTAAAAGGTGTACAAATAGATCTTTTTTTATCTTTTGTTATAAATTTTATTACATCTTTTACTAATTTGTTTTCCTTAAATTCACCATTTAATTTGCTTAAGTTATCAGTAAGATTTTTTGTAGCAAAAATTTCCTTATATGCATCAGTTAAACCAAGTATATCCTTATTATTAAAGTTAGCTCTTCTTAAACCAATTAAATTAAGACCCTGTAAATAATTTCTATTTCCTATAGATAAACCATATGGAATTACATCATGCAAAACACCTGTCATTCCGCCAACCATTGCCATTTTCCCTATTCTTGTAAATTGTTGGACAGCTGAATTTCCACCTATAATAACTTTATCTTCAATAATTGCATGTCCAGCTATAGCAACGTTATTTGCTATAATTATATTGTCTCCTACAATGCAATCATGAGCAATGTGAGATGAAATCATAAATAAACAATCGTTTCCTATTTTAGTTAATCCTCCGCCTCCTTCGGTTCCTGGGTTAATTGTTACGTATTCCCTTATTTTATTATTGTCACCAATTATAAGTTTGGTCTCCTCTCCATTGTATTTTAAATCTTGTGGATCGTTACCTATTGAAGCAAATGGATAAATTGTATTATCTTTTCCAATTTTGGTATTCCCAGAAATATTTACATGTGAATGGATCTTCACATTTTCATCAATTTCAACATTTGGACCAATTACACAATAAGGACCAATATTTACTGAAGATGATATTTTTGCTTTATTATCTACAATTGCGGTTTTGTGTATCATTTACTTTCTCTAATAAAATTTTTTAAATCTTTTGCAGGGTATCCCATTACTTTAGTGTTATCAGCTATATCTTTAATCACACCACTGCCACCACCTATCTGAACATTGCTTCCAATTTTTAAATGGCCTGAAATACCAGCTTGACCACCAATCGTAACATGATTGCCCAGTGTTGAGCTTCCAGCAAATCCTACTTGACCTGCAATTATACAGTTGTCACCAATTTTAACATTATGAGCTATATGAATTTGATTGTCCAAAAATGTATTCTTTCCAATTACTGTATTTGACATAGAGCCACGATCAATAGTAGATCCACACCCAATTTCAGAATGATCATTAATTATAACTAGCCCAATTTGAGGATAACGGTAGTTTTTCTCTTTATTAGGAAAAAAACCAAATCCTTTTTTTCCAATTACACATCCATCTAAAATATTAATGTTATTTTTAATAACTGTGTTTCTTATTATTGTATTAGATCCAATGGAACAATCATTTCCTATAACTACGTTTTTTTCTATAATTGAGTTGTGTCCTATGGAGCAATTTTTTCCAATTTTTACGTTCTTTCCAATTAATACATTTTTTCCAAATTTAACTTTTTTCTTAAATGAAGTTTTTGATATGTCTTTTACAGTAAGATCAAAATCATCAGTTACTGAATCTGGATAAAATATTTCTGTAATTTTTGCTGTTGAAACTAAAACATTATCAACAATTATTTTATTGCAGTAATTTGGTAAATAATTTTTAAGATTTTCTGTTGTGATACAAAAAAAGCTTTAGTTTTTGATGCTAATTTTTCATATTTTTTTGAATGAAAAAATGTAATGTTGTCTTTGGTCGCTGTAGAAAGATCTCTAATATCTGTAATTTTAGACTTTAAATAATTTTCCTTATTATCAATACCAGATAATTTTAAAAGTTTATCAATTTTATATGGACCTTTATTTTTAAAAAAAGGATTTATGGTCATTAAAGTTTTTTATCAAAACTTTAAATAAATGGTTATCAAGATTTGTTGCTAATTATTTCCTATCTACTATTGTTGCAGACCATTGTGCATCAGCCATTTTTTTATCTTCTACAAAGGCTTCACCTTTATACTTCCAAACTCTTCCATGAGATCTTATCGCTTCTATATTAAGTTCAAGCTTACAATTAGGAATAACAGGATTTCTAAATCTTGCTTTTTCAACACTCATTAAAAAAACTAATTTATTTTCATATGTAGATTTGTCTATACCATGTGCTGTTAATGCTGCAGCAGCTTGTCCAAATGCTTCAACTATAAGTACACCAGGCATAACAGGTTGTCCTGGAAAATGCCCTTGAACATAAAAACTATCTTTCTTTACATTTACAATTGCAGTAGCAGAAAACAATTTTTTAATATTTAACAATTCATCAATTAAAAGCATAGGTTCTCTATGAGGTAATAATTTTTCTATTTGATCTTTATTTAATGAGATAGTCATTAGTTGTTAATAATTGTTAAAATCATTAGTCTAAATTAATTTTGCCAATTTTTTCATCTACAATTTTTAAAATATCATCAGTTATATCAAGATTTGTCTTTCCTATAATAACATTTTTTTTATCAATAATTATAGAAATAGAATTTATTTCTGAATACTCAGACAATATAGGTTTAACAAGATTTATAATTTTTGCAGTAGCTTGCAATCTTTGGTTATTTAAATTATTAATATTTTCATTTCTTTGTTTTCTAAATTCTTTTGCTTTATCTCTTAAATCTATAATTTTTTTTTCATATTCTTCTTTAGTAAGAATATTTTTTTGTGAAATTATTTCAGATTCTTCTTTTTTAAGTTCATCTTCAGTTTTTTTTAATTTTGAAATATTTTTTTTATGATTTTTTTCTAATTGAGAGGTTATTGATTTGCCTGCTATAGAATTATTCATTATCTTATTTAAATCAATATAAACAATTATATTTTCATTAGATAAAGATGTTTTAGAATAAAAAATTATAAATAATACCACCAGTAATGATTTAAATTTCATTACTAAAAAGTCGTTCCTAAATTAAATTGAAAAGTTTCAGTTTTATCTGTACTTACTTTGCTAAGTGGTTGGGCAAATGAAACATTTAAAGGACCAATTGGTGTAAACCAATCAATTGCTATACCTGTTGATGATCTTATTTTATTAGAGTCATCATAATTATCTCTATAATCAACCCCCCAAACATTTGCAGCATCTACAAAAAATCGCATATCAATAGTTTCCATTGACTGCAAAAGCATTGGTAGTGTAGATGTAAAATTTAATGCAGCTACGAAATTACCACCAACAAAATCATCGCCATCAACTGGTCCTACGCTTCTTGAAACAAAACCTTTAAGTTTTTTTGATGGTACGTGTAGTCTTTCGGATACTCTTACGTCATCACCAGTTATTGAGTTTTTTGCTCTTCCATAAAAATCAAATTTTGTAATTAAATTATTATCAAAATCTATCCATTTTGTGAAACTGTATCCATTTAACATGGCCCAGTTATCTGAAAGGATAGGTATAGATTGAGTAAATGTGCTTCTATAACCTTCTGATGTTTGCCATTTTTGGTTTCTTTTATCATAATCAAGGCCGTACGAAAAAGCAGTTTCAAAGTAACTTCCTTCTTGTTTTTTTAAATTAGCACTTGCAGTAGAGTCTGTAGTTAAATTTTCATAGAATGATGAAATTTCAGGTTTAAAAAAAAGGTCTTCAAATCGTTCAATACTAGTACCGAAAGAAAAACCTGTTTTTTTGGCTTCATATCCACTATCAGCCATTTTGTCCACAACATCACTTTGTATATTCGTTCTTAAGGGTTTCCCCGTATATTTATAATTAGGGGTATTAGTTGTGTAATTGCCTCTAATTGTGTCTTCGGATATTCTTAATGAAGCTGACATTTTTATTCCTTGGCCCAAAAAATTATTTTCAGATACAGAAAAACCTACCGAACCACCATCAGAACCAACGCCTGCTCCAAGCATAACTTCGCCTGTTGGTTTTTCTGTAACGCTTATATTTACTATTTTTTTAGTTGCTTCGGAACCTTCTAATATTTCTGATTTGACATTTTTGAAAATATTTCTTGCTCTTAAATTATTAAGTGATTTTGCATGAAGAAGCTCATTAAATGGGTCCCCTTCATCAACTTCAAGAGAATCTCTTATAACATTTTCTTGTGTAATATTATTTCCAAAAATATTGATTTGTTCAACATAAAATTTTTTCGTCTCAGATACTTCAAGATTAATATTAATTTTATTATTACCAATTTTTTCTTCATTTATAGACGCTGAGATAAAATCATATTCACGAAGAAGCGAAATTTTATCAATTTGTTCGACAATCTTACTTAATTTTTTAAAAGAATAAGGTTCATTTTCTAATTCAGATAATAATTTTTCAACCTTTGTGAAATTTTTTTTATCATAATCAATTGGTAAAGTAATTTTAGTTTTATTAATTTTATAAAAATTTCCTGCATCAATATTATAAGTTAATACAAAAGAATCATCATCTAAATATTTTGCTGATGTTGCGTTAACTACTACATCATAATAACCACGATTTAGATAATAATTTTTTAAAAGTCTTTCATCTCTATTAATTTGATCTTTATTTAAATATTTTCTTTTTGTAACAAATTTCCAGAATCTATTTTCTTCACTTATGATTAAATTTTTTAATTTTTTTGATTTAAAAATTTTATTTCCAATAAATTCAATACGAGAAATTTTAGCTTTTTCACCGAGATTAATATCATAAATCAAATTCACAGTATCATTATTGTTTTCTTCAACTGAGCTTTCAACGGTAGAAAAATAATATCCTGATTGAGAAAGTGAATTTTTAATATTAGTGAGATCTTGCTTTACTTTATATTCAACAAATGGGCTTCTATTTCTTAATTGTAATTGCTCCAATATACTTTCTTGAATTGTTTTAGATTTAATCCCTTCTATTTTAACTGTTTCGATAATTTTGTTTTCTTCTACATAAATAATCATTTTATTGTTCTCTATGGAAATTTTAATGTCTGAAAAAAAATCAGTTTCATATAAATTTTTTAAAACTGCATCTAAGTCTGATTGGTCATAATCATTTCCAAATCTGATAGATCCAAGTGATATTATTGATTCTTTACTAATTCTTTTATTATTATTAATTATGACATCATTTATAATTTCTGAACTTGCAAAAAATGAGTAAATGGTAAAAAAAAATATAAAAAATAGAATTCTCATGATTTCGCTGATAATACACTTAAAGATTGTGTTTTCAATCTAACATATTTATTTAATTTAATTATCTGATTTACACTAACAGGTAATATATCCTTAAATTTATTAAATTCCCTTAGTTTAATAACTCTTTTTAGAAATATTTCAATATCGATAAAGTTAATTTTCCCGTCCAAAAAAAGCTCAACAAGCAAATCATTAGCACTGACAATTACTGTTTCATACAAACTAATTTTTTTTGATACATGTTTTAAAATATTAATTGAAGGAAATTTTTTTTTATCAATTTTACTAAAATCTAAATTATTAAGTTTTTTTATATCCAATTTTTTACTCATAAATTTTTTTCTACTATTTTTATATAAAGTGTTGAAAATTGGAATTTTCATGTTTGTATCATGAACTAAAATTTTTGTTGTTCCATCATAAAATTTTATAATTGAATGAACGTATGAATTTGGATGAATTAAAATCTTAAATTTATTTAAATCTAAATCAAAAATTCTTTGAGCTTCAATAATTTCAAAAACTTTATTCATCATTGTGGCTGAATCAACTGATATTTTTTTTCCCATTTTCCAATTAGGATGTTTAATTGCTGAAGATGCTTTAATTTTTTTAAATTTAGATATTGGTAAATTTAAAAAGGGGCCACCTGAGGCAGTTAAAATTATTTCTTCAATATGAGATTTATTAACATTTCTAATTAATGACCATATTGAAAAATGTTCAGAGTCAACAGGAATAAAGTTTGTATTATATTTTTTTAATTTGTTTTCTATTAAATTCCATCCACAAATTAAAGATTCCTTATTTGCAATAGCTATATTTTTTGTAAATTTAATTGAATTAATAGTTGGAGACAAACCTTGCAAACCGGAAATTGCGCACATGATATAATCAATTTTTTTTTTAAAAATTTTTTTTAAATTGCTAAAGTCATTATAAATATTAATTTTTTTATTTTTAAATTTTTTTTTTAAATTTAGATATTGTTTTTTATTTTTTATTATTAAATTTTTTGCGTTTAATAATCTGGCTTGTTTTGCAAGTTCTTGGTAACTATTGTTTGATGTTAATAAAATAACTTCAAAGTTTTTTTTGTCTTTTTTAATAATATCTATTGTTGTTTTTCCTATGGATCCTGTTGAACCAAAAACTGCAATTTTTTTTTTCATTAAGGTATAAAGTGAAGTTTATCAAAAAAAAAAGTAACAATAGAAACAAAAATCAAACCATCAATTCGATCAAAAATACCTCCATGTCCGGGTAAAATTTTTCCAGTGTCTTTAATCTTTTCTAATCTCTTAAAATATGAAATTGTTAAATCACCAGCCTGAGCAACTATAGAAAAAAAAATTGCTAGGAAAAAAAAATATGGTTTTAAAAAATTATCTTTAATAGGTGGAGTATATAAAATTTCAATTGTTAGCTGAATAATAAATACAGACAATAAAGAAAATATAAAAGATCCTAAAACTCCAGACACAGTTTTTTTAGGACTTATATTGGTCAGTTTTTTCCACTTAAAAATTTTTCCAAATACATAACCACCTACATCAGAACATATAACTATTATAATAATCCATAATAACAACCAAAAAGAATTTTCCGCCAGATAATAAATTGAAAAAAGTGCTAAAATCAAAATTAAATCTAAAAATAAAATATTTAAATTTTTTTTAAATACAGAAAATAATTCATAATTTGCTATAAAAAAAATTACAAGTAAAAAAGATATTAAAAGATATCCTCCCTTAAAAATAAAAAAAATTGATAGAGGAAATATTGCTATTGAAGTTAAAATTCTTTTTTGTAAATTATTCATATCTTGCCAAAATTTCTTTTTGTTTTTTTAAAATTATTCAAAATTTGATTATAATCTTTAATTGTAAAATCTGGCCATAGCTTTTTTTCAAAATAAATCTCTGAATAGGCTAATTGCCATAACATAAAATTGCTTAATCGTTTCGTATTTCCAGTTCTTATTAATAAATCAGGATCCGGCATATTTGTCGTGTAAAGATGTTTATCTAGGTTAGATATTGAAATATTAATTTTTTTTCTTTTAATTAAATTCATAGCATTAATTAATTCACTTTTAGAACCATAATTTAAAGCTAAATTTATTTGTAAATTTTTATTATTTTTAGTGATTTTTTCAGAATTGAGTAAAATTTTATTAAGTTTTTTTGAAAGAATTTTTTTACTTCCAATCATTTTAAATTTTATTCCATTTTTATTTAATTGGTTGGTTTTTTTTATCAAAAAATCTTCCAACAAATTAAACAAGAAATTAATTTCTTTTTTCGGTCTTCTCCAATTTTCAGTTGAAAATGCGTAAAGAGTAAGAAAATTAATCTTTTTTCTTAATGTTTCTGTAATAATTTTTTCGATAGTTTTAAGACCAGCCTTATGACCAAGGTTTCTTGATTTTTTTTTTTTTAAACCCCATCGACCATTACCATCCATTATTATGGCCACATGATTTATTGGGTTCATATTTTCATTATTTCTTTTTCTTTAATTTCAACCTTTTCATCAATTTTTTTAACATGATTGTCAGTTGATGTTTGAATTATCTTTTCAAATTTTTTTTCCTCGTCCTCGCTTATGGCTTTATCTTTAAGGAGTTTTTTTAATTCATCATTTGCTTCTCTTCTTATATTTCTAATTGAAACCTTGCATTTTTCTCCCATAACTTTAATCATTTTTTTAATTTCATTTCTTCTTTCCTCACTAAGATCTGGAACTGGTAATCTGATAAGCTGTCCATCGATTTGTGGATTAAGACCTAATTCTGATTTTTTTATAGCTGAATCAATTAAAACAACATTATTTAAATCCCATACTTGAATATTAATAGTTCTTGGTTCTGGTGTTGTAATTGTTCCAAGTTGATTGATTGGCATTTTTTGTCCATATACATCAACTTTTACTAAATCGAGCATATTTGAATTTGCTCTGCCAGTTCTTAATGAACTTAATTCCTTTAGAAAAACATCGAAAGTTTTATCCATTTTTTGGTTGTAAGTTTTTTCTTGAAACATTTATTCGCCAATTTTTAATCTATAAAAATCTTTAATTTTTAAATCATTGATACTAAGTTCTTTTAATATATCTTTAACTTTTTTTTTGGGTTCCATTACCCATGATTGTGTTAATAAAGAATTTTCTTCCTTAAATTTATTAATCTTACCCATACTAATTTTTTTAATTATATTATCAGGTTTACCTGTATTTTTTAACTCCTCGGATATTAAAGATGTTTCTTTATCCAAAATATCTTTATTAATTTCATTTGCTTCAAGAGCTAGTGGATTCGATGCAGCTATGTGCATTGATAAATGTTTACCAAAAGTTTTTAAAGAGTCAGAACTATCTTTTGTTTCTAATGATACAACTACAGCAAGTTTAGACAAGTTATCTTTTACAACTGTATGTAAATAATTAAAATTTTTTGATCCATTATAATTAAAAGTCTTAGATCTTCCGATAGTTATTTTTTCACCTATTTTAGCAATTAAAGATACTATGTTTTGTTCAACAGTTTCTGAATTTTTCATTTTTAATTTATTCAATTCCTCGGTATTTGAATTGCATGAATTATTAAGATCGCTAAGTTCTTTTACAAAATTTATAAAGTTGTCATTTTTTGCAACAAAGTCAGTTTCACAATTAACTTCAATTAATGATATTTTCTGTTCATCGCCACTAACTGCAATAACTCCTTCTTTTGCTTCACGTGACATTTTTTTGGAAGCTTTAGAAATACCTTTAATTCTTAAAATCTCAGCAGCTTTATCTAAATCTCCTGCAGATTCTTGTATAGCTGCATTACAATCCTTAAAACCAGCACCTGTTGATTGTCTTAGTTGCTTAATTTTTTTTATATCGCTCATGATAATTTAGGTTTTGCTTTTTTTGCAAATTTAGCATCTAGCTTTTCTCTATCTATGTCTTTAACTGTTTTAGATTTATCAGTTTTCTTTTTATCTTTTAGTTCAATTTTTTCTTCAATTTTTTTAGGTGCTGCTTTTTTTGCATTTAAAATTGTTTCTTTAATTAATGAACAATATAGATCAATTGATCTTCTTGCATCATCATTTCCAGGAATTGGAAAATCAATGCCAATAGGATCAGAATTTGTATCAAGTATTGCAATAATTGGAATGCCAAGTTTTATGGATTCTTTAATAGCTAATGATTCATAGTTAGTATCAATTACAAAAACTAAATCTGGAATTTTTTTCATTTCACTGATTCCACCAAGTGATCTCTCAAGCTTATCTCTTTTTACACTCATTTTAAGAAGTTCTTTTTTTGTAAAACCTCTATTTTCAGAAACTAAATCTAACTCAATTTTTTTTAATTTTTTTATAGAGTTAGAAATTGTACCCCAATTTGTAAGCATTCCACCCAACCATCTATAATTTACAAAATATTGATCAGTTTCTTTGGCAAGATTAGCTATAGCTTCAGATGCTTGCTTTTTTGTTGAAACAAATAAAATTTTTTCATTATTAACAATAGTATTGTAAACTTTTTCTAGTGCCGCATTTGTTAATTCTAAAGTCTGTGTTAAATCAATAATATGTATTGAATCTCTTTTTCCAAAAATATATTTTTTCATTTTTGGATTCCATCTAAGTGTTTTATGTCCTAAATGTACTCCTGCTTCCAGTAGTTGCTGTATTGTAACGTTTGGTATCTTCATATTTATTCCCGGTTATGCCACCACAGTTATTTCCACTTAAGGACCGGAGGTATAAAACCACAAACTGTGTGCGTATTAATTTAGATGTTTATTTACAAATTATTTTTGTAATAAACAAGTTTTTTTTAATGGATTGTAGTCAAAATATCTTGTTTTTTAAGTTTATTTAGTGATTTTCTATCAACAAGTCTTTTATTTTTTAATTTAAAGATTAGATTTTTGTTCTTACCTTTAATTTTAATTTTAACATTAGTGTTTCCATCTTTTTTAATATGATTTGATATATCATTTATATTATTAATACCATTGGCAATGAACTCAATATCAGAAATTGGCTTATTAAATAGATCTGTAAGTGATGTAATTTTTTTAACATTTATTCTTTTAAATCTATTGTTATCTTCAGTGATATTTTTACTTAAAGTTATAATTAACGAATTACCTTCTGTTAATATATTTCTATTAAGTTCTAGAATGTCAGAAAAAATAAATAGTTCAAATACATTTGATAAATCTGTAAGTTTAATTATCGCATAAGAATTTCCTTTAACTGTTTTTTTTTCTTGAACTTTTAATAGAGTGGCAGCAATATTATTTTCTTTAACTTCTTCACTTGAATTAAATTTATTGAAATCAATTATTCTATAATCAACAAAAATTTCTTTGAATTGATTAAGTGGATGATCAGAAATAAAAAATCCCACCGCCTCGAATTCCTTTGATAATCTTTCTTCAAATTTCCAATCTTCGATAAAATTTACAATTGCATCGTCTTTAATTTCATTTGAATCAAATAAATCTATTTGATTGGCAACTTTATTATCAAAAATATTTTTTGACTTTAAAATAAAGTTTGGAATAGAATTAAATAAAGCTTGCCTATTATTATAAATTTTGTCAAAAGCTCCGGCTTTTACTAGACCTTCTAATTGTAGTTTGTTTATATCTTTAGGATTTACTCTATTAAGAAAATCATTAATTGATTTAAATTCGCCTTTTTTTATTCTTTCCTTAATTATATTTGATACAGCTTCATATCCGACATTTTTTATTCCACCTAAAGCATAAAAAAAATTATTGTTATCTGACCTAAAGTCTGCAAAGCATTTATTAATATCAGGTCTTATAATATTTATATTTAATCTTTTTATTTCTTCATAAAATTCACTAAGTTTATTTTGATTAGAAATATCCATTGTCATTGAAGCTGAAAAAAACTCATGAGGATAATATGTTTTTAAATATGCTGTTTGATAAGCAATTATTGCGTATGCTGCAGCATGGCTTTTGTTAAATCCATACTCGGCAAAAGGTTCGATTTTTAAAAAAATACCTGCAGCTATTTCTTTTGCTATTCCATTTTTTACAGCACCTTCAATAAAATTTTGTTTTTGTTTTTCTAGTTCGGCTCTTTTTTTTTTACCCATCGCTCTTCTTAATATGTCTGCTTCCCCAGCTGTAAAACCTGATAATTTTTGTGCAATTTGCATCACTTGTTCTTGGTAAATAATTACTCCATATGTTGGTTTAAGAATTTCTTCTAAATTAGGGTGTAAATAATCTGGTTTTAGTTTTCCATGTTTGCAGTCATTATAGGTCGGTATATTGCTCATTGGTCCAGGCCTATAAAGTGCGACAAGTGCAATAATATCTTCAATATGGTTCGGTTTCATTTGTATTAATGCTTCTCTCATTCCGGTACTTTCTAGTTGAAACAAGCCTACAGTATTGCCCGTAGAAAGAAGATCAAAAACTTTTTGATCATCATATTTAATATTGTCGATTAAAAAATTTTTGTCTTTTTTATTAATTAATTTTTGTGTTTTGTTAATTACTGTTAATGTTTTTAAACCTAAAAAGTCAAATTTGATTAGTCCGGCATTTTCAGCAGAATACATATCAAATTGTGTTGATGGTAATAATAAGTCAGTTGATGCATCTTTATATAAAGGAACAGTTTCAGTTAATTTTTTATCTGCTATAACAACTCCAGCTGCGTGCGTTGCAACATTTCTGTTTAAACCTTCTAATTTTAATGAAAGTTCAGTTAATTTTTTCACTCTTGGGTCTTCTTTAATCAATTTTTGTAATCTAGGTTCGTTATTTATGCATTCACTTAAACTTAGAGGTCTAGAAGGGTCAAAAGGAATCATTTTAGAAATGCTGTCAACAAATCCATACGGCAAGCCTAGAACTCTTCCTACATCTCTAATAACCATGCGTGCTTTTAATTTTCCAAAGGTAATTATATGAGCAACACTTCCTTTATATTTTTTTGTTAAATATTCAAATACCAAATCTCTCTTTTCTTCACAAAAATCTATATCAAAATCTGGCATTGATATTCTGTCAGGATTCAAAAAACGTTCAAAAATTAAATTAAATTTAATTGGATCTAAATCTGTAATTGACAAACACCAAGCAACTAATGATCCAGCTCCTGATCCTCTGCCTGGACCTACAGGTATGTCGTTATTTTTTGCCCATTTAATGTAGTCTGAAACAATTAAAAAATAACTTGAATATTTCATTTCAATTATGATTTTTAATTCATGATCCAGTCTAGCTTTATATTTAATGAATTTTTCATCACTATTTAAATTTTCATTTTTGATATTAAATTCTTTTAAAAATTTAGCTTTCAAGCCTTCTTCTGATTCCTTTTGTAATATTTCGTCTGCATTGCCACCTTTTTCAGAACTAATATCTGGTAAAATAGGTTTAGAAAATATTGGTCTAAAATTGCATCTAAAAGGTAAATTGTAGTTATTTTCTAAAGCTTCAGGTAAATCTGAAAACAATTTTGACATTTCTTCATCTGTTTTGAAATAATGTTGGTTAGTATATTTAATTCTATTTTTTTCATTAATATAGGTTTTTGTACCAATACAAGTTAAGGCATCATGCGCTTCATGCATGCTAGGATCTAAATAAAAAACTTCATTAGTCGCTATAATAGGTATTTTATATTCATTTGATTTTTTTAAGTTATATTTTTCAAAAATTTTTTCATTCAAATCACCATGCCTTTGGATTTCCAAATAAAATCTATTGTTAAAATTTGATACAATCTTTTGGTAAATTTTTTCAATTTCGGAAAATCTTCCTTTATCAAATAACTTTCCAAAAAAACCTTTTATTGATCCTGATAAAATCAATATACCTTCAGCATTTTTATATAATTCTGATAAATTGCAGTGAGGTTCTGAAAGTTCGTCATTCTCTAGATATGACTTTGATGATAATTCTACAATTCTTTTATATCCATGCTCATTTAGGGCTATTAAAGGAAGAAGTCCTATCGTGTCTTCGTGCTTAAAGTTTATTTGGGTGCCTATAATGGGTTGAGTCCCTACTTTAGAAATATTCTCTGCAAATTCTAAAGATCCACATAAGTTAGATGTATCAGACAGACCAACACATCTGATTTTTCTTTCTTTGCAAAAATTTTTTAAACTATCAATTTTGATAGCGCCTTCACATATAGAATATTGAGTGTGGATTTTAAGATGATTGAATTTTTGATTATTTGAATCTGGCATTGACAGTTCTAATATTACCATCAATTATTTCTAATTTACAATCTGCCATATTAGCAAAAAATCTATTATGAGTTGCATATACAATCAATCTATTAGAATTTTTTAATTTATATAAGATTTTAAAAACTTCTTTTGCAGTAACTCGATCGAGACTACCAGTTGGTTCATCGGCTAAGATAATTTGTGGCTCATTAATTAATGCTCTTGCAATAGCAATTCTCTGCATTTCACCAACTGATAGTTCTGATGGATAATGATTAACTCGATTAATCAATCCCATTTTTTGAATAATATTTTTTGCATCAATAACAGCTTTTTTTTTATTATCTTCCAAAGCAATTCTTGCCAGATAAACATTCTCGAGAGCAGTGAAATCTGGTAATAAATTATTTTGCTGATAAATAATGCCAATTTTTTTAGCTCTAATTTTATCATTAATAGATAAATCATTATAATTAATAACTCTATCGTTTATTTTTAATGAACCTAAAGTTGGTTTGTCAATTAATGATAAAATGTTTAACAGTGTTGATTTACCAGAGCCAGAAGGCCCTACTAATGAATAAATTTTACCTTTTTTAAATTTATAA
Organism: uncultured Pelagibacteraceae bacterium; assembly: GCA_902551215.1. Taxonomy (GTDB): domain Bacteria; phylum Pseudomonadota; class Alphaproteobacteria; order Pelagibacterales; family Pelagibacteraceae; genus Pelagibacter. Next base: position 59,880 of record CACDCI010000001.1, read on the forward strand.
TTAATCTTTTTTAGAACTGAAATTTTTTTACTTGTAAAAAAATTTTTTGATATTTTATTGAGTGTAATTAAATTATTCATATTTAAGAGCTCTAACTGGATCTAATTTTGATGCTTTAATTGCAGGAAATATTGAAACAAGAATTGTAACAATAATTGAACAAATTGATATTATAAAAATTGAAAAAGGATTTATTTCAGATGGCATTGTACTTAAAAAATAAATCTCTTCAGGAAATAAACTTATATTAAATATATTACTCAAAAATTCTCTTAAATTTTCTATATATAAAGAAAACATTACTCCTAAAAAAATTCCAAATAAAGTTGCAGAAGTACCAATTATAACCCCAACTAAGAAAAATATTTTTGTAATAGATTTATTTAATACACCAATCGATTTTAATATTGCTATTTCACGTGTTTTATTTTTTACTAATATTGTTAGACCAGAAATAATGTTAAATGCTGCTACAATAATAATTAAAGATAAAATTATAAACATAACGTTTCGTTCAACTTTTAATGCTGAAAATAGCGAGCTATTCATATCAGACCAAGTATAAATAAATTCACTTTCAAAAATTTTTTGTATTTTTATTTTTTGCTTTTCTATTTTAGTTGGGTTTTTTAAATAAATTTCTAAATTTCTATCTTTACTTTTTAAACCAAAAAAGCTTTCAAGCGTGTTTATGTTGATAAAAGAAACATTTCGATCAAAATCAGCAATGCCGCTGTCAAATATTGAGCTAACTATAAAAGCTTGTTGTTTAGGCAAATCACCAATTATTGTTTGTATACCTGATGATGACATAATCATGATTTTGTCACCAATTTTTAAATTTAAATCAAAACTTAATTCTTTTCCTATAGATATATTGTTATTTTCCAAATTATTTGAATTTCCAATAAAATTGTTGCCTTTTGTTACAGCAATTTTAGGAAAGTCATTTTTAGAATAACCTCTCAAAATCAGACCTTTCGTAAAATTTTTATTAATTACAACTGCTTCACCTGAATTACTAAAAATTAATTCATTTGATATACTGTTTAATTCTTTATTATTTAATTTTTCTGTATTAATTGAATTTTCATATGGTTCAACAGTAACATGGGAGTTAAAGCCAACAATTTTATTAATTAATTCTGATCTAAAGCCATTCATCACTGACATAACTATTATTAATACGGCAACACCAAGACTTATTCCTATAAATGAAAAAATTGAAATAATATTTAAAAAACCATCTTTTTTTCTGGTTTTAAGATACTTAAAAGTAATTTCTTTTTCTAATGTAGAAATCAAATTTTTTCTTTTTGTTCAGTTATAAATTTAGTTATTTGTTCTATAGATAAATTCTTTGGATCTTTACCAACTTCTTTAAACTCAAATAAATCGCCATCAGATTTTTTTCCTAGAAGTATTTGGTATGGCACACCTATTAAATTAAATTTTTTTATTTTTGAAGAAAAATTTTCATCTGTGTCGTCTATAATTGAGTCTATATTATTGTTATTCAAATGTTTAAAAATATTATTTGCTTTTTCAAGGTTAGAATTATCATTTTTGTTTACCAATGGAATTATAGCAACTTCGTATGGAGCAACAGACATTGGCCATTTCATTATTTCTTCTTTCTCATCATATTTTGCTTCAATGATTGCGCCAACTAATCTTGATACACCAATTCCATAAGAGCCCATTTTGACAAAATCCTTTTTCCCTCCGGGAAGATCTACAGCTGCATTTAGTGGTTTTGAATATTTATCTCCAAAATAAAAAATATGACCAACTTCAATTCCTTTGGTTGTTAGTCTATTTTCTTTAGAAACTTTTTCTTCAAATTCTTTTTTATTAAATTTTTCATCAGTAACAGCATAAAATTTTTCATATTGCTTCCTTAAATCTTCTAAAGATTTTTTTTCAATATCAAAACCATTGCTATTAACATCAAAAATTCTTTTATCAGTAAAAATTTTACTTTCGCCAGTTTCAGCTAATATAATAAACTCATGTGAAAGATTTCCGCCTATGGGTCCTGTATCTGCGGCCATTGGTATTGCTGTTAAATCCAAACGTTTAAAAGTTCTTAAATAAGAAAGAAAAAATTTATTATAAGAAAAAAAAGCCTCTTCATCATTAATATCAAATGAATATGCATCTTTCATGAAAAATTCCCTACATCTCATAATTCCAAATCTAGGTCGAAGTTCGTCTCTAAACTTCCATTGTATATGGTAAAGTAACTGAGGTAATAATTTATATGATTTGATACTGGATCTAAATATTTCTGTTATTAATTCTTCATTTGTAGGTCCATATAACATTTCTCTATTCTGGCGATCTTTAATTCTTAGCATTTCATCTCCATAATCTTCATAACGTCCACTTTCTTTCCAAATTTCACTTGACTGTATAGTTGGCATCAACAATTCATGAGCACCTATTTTGTTTTGTTCTTCTCTAACTATTTTTTCAATTTTTTTCATAACTTTAAAACCAAGTGGTAGCCATGAATAAATTCCGGCTGATGATTGCTTGATCATTCCAGTTCTTAACATTAATTGGTGAGATTTAATTTTCGCTTCTGATGGGTTGTTTTTTAAAATTGGTATGAATGCTTTTGATATATACATTTTAAGTTATTATGTTTCTTAAATTAAAATATTCAATTAAATTCTCACTAAGTTAATGTTTGTAAAAGGTTTTTTTCCTGTTTTTTCCTTTGAATATTTTCTACAAACAGTTTTAATTGTATTAATTAAATTAATTTCTTGTTTCTTGCTATTTAAAGAGAAAGTTTTTATAGTATTTTCTATTTCTTCTTCTAATCCATACATAAAATCCTCTGTTTCAGCAATTGGTAATCCTTTAAAAGTTAATATAGGTTTTTGATGAGTATTTCCTTTAGGAGTAACTAAGATAGTCACTTCCATATACCCATTAGCACTTAAATTTTTTCTATCTTTTATTGATTGTGAATCTTCTTCTACACTAATATTTCCATCAAGATAAAGTCTTCCACTTGGTGCTTTGTCATAAACTTTAGGCTGATCACCAGGATATAGTCTTACAATATCGCCATTTTCTACTTGTACAGGATAAGGAACCTGCATTTCTTTAGCAAAATTTATATGTTCAATCATATGTCTATGTTCGCCGTGAACAGGAATTACACACTTAGGTTTAACCCAATTATACATATCTTTAAGATCCTCTCTATTTGGATGTCCCGAAACATGCACAAATTCATTTTCTTCAGAGATTACCTCAATTTCATTTTTTACAAGTTGATTATGTAATTTGTACAACTTTTTTTCATTTCCTGGAATAATTTTTGATGAAAATATAACTGCATCTCCTTTTTCGATAACAACATCTGGATGTGTATAACTAGAAATTCTCATCATTGCGCCCATTGGTTCTCCTTGACTTCCAGTACATAGATAAATTATTTTTTCTCTTGAAAATTTTTTTGCCTCACGTGAATCAATAGGTTCTATTACATCTTTCAAATAACCGCATTGTTTTGCGGCTTTGTATATACGATTCATTGACCTTCCAACTAAAGAAATTTGTCTACCTAATTTTTCTGCACAGTAAAAAACTGTTTCCATTCGTGCTACATTTGAAGCAAACGATGTGACTATAATTCTTTTTTTAAACCTGCTCATTATATTTAATAAACTTTTTCTAACATCAAGTTCAGAGCCAGATCTTCCAATGCTAAAAACATTTGTTGAATCGCAAATCATTGCAAGAACACCTTCTTTCCCAATTTCTTTTAATCTTTCAGAATTTATTTTACTTCCTATTAGAGGGTTTGGATCAACTTTCCAGTCACCGGTGTGCAATATAATACCAGCTGGTGTTTCTATTCTTAAACCATTTGGCTCTAATATAGAGTGAGTTAGTGTAATGTACTCAATTTTAAAAGGTCCAAGATTTATTGTTCCATTTAAATCTACAATTTGTAAGTTATTAGTTATATCAATTTTTTTTTCTTTAAATTTTTCTCTTATTAAAATTGCAGTAAATGGCGTTGCAAAAATTTTACATTTTAATTTTGGCCACAAATGAGCAATCGCACCTATATGATCTTCATGCGCGTGTGTTAAAACTATTCCTAAAAGATCGTCTTTTTTATCTGTTATAAAACCTGGATCAGGATAAATTAGATCAATGCCTGGAAAAGTGTCATCAGCAAAAGTTACACCTATGTCAACCATAATCCATTTTTTATTATCCGGCTTGCCATAAGCAAATAAATTCATGTTCATGCCTATTTCTCCAGATCCTCCTAATGGACAAAATAATAATTCTTCTTTCATTGTTATTTAATTAAATTGGAAACCTTTATAAGGCCTTTAATTGTAATATCTCTATTTATAGATACTTTTTTGTCGTTAAATTTATTAAACAAATGAGAAAATCCACCTGTAACTATTATTTTAAAAGATTTTTTAGTTTCTTTTTTAATAAGGTTTACAATATTTTCAATTAAACCTCTATAACCCCAAAAAAAACCAGATCTAACAGCATTAACTGTATTAGAACCAATTACTTTATTGATTTTTTTTAGCCTTAAATTGGGTATTAATGATGCATTTTCAACAAGTGTATCTAAAGAAATTTTTATACCAGGAGAAATGATTCCACCATGATAAATATTTTTTACTAAAACATCAAATGTTGTTGCTGTACCAAAATCTAAAATAATAAAATTGTCTTTATTGTTCATCGATCCAATTGCATTTGCTAAACGATCTGATCCAATTTGTTTTTTGTTAACTTTAATTTTAATTAATTTCTCAATTTTTAAATCTTTTAATTCAAAACATTTAATCTTATAATTATTTTTAATATATTTTTTTATTATTTTAAAAGTTTTTGGAACTACTGAGCAGAACAAACATTTTTTTAAATTTAAATTTTGCAGTTTTAGTTGCTTGAATTTTTTTTTTAACTGAATATTAGTTATTTTTTTTGAAGAAAAGTTTATTTTTCTAACAATTTTTTTACTAGAATCAACTAAACATATTTTAGTGTCAGTATTTCCAATATCTCCTACTAAAAACATTTTATAAATTTTTTACTGTTGTTAAATTTAAGTTTGAAACTTTTCCAATAAATTTTTCATAAATATTTACTAATTCTAAAATAATTCTTTTTTTATTAACTTTAGTTTTTGTAAGTTCTAAAATGTTTGTTGTTGGATAATTTTCAATATGTGGGCTTTTTATTAAATTTATACCAACACCAACAATAAAGTATGTTGTGTTATTTTTTTTAAGTGTTTCTTGAAGAATTCCACAAATTTTTTTTTTATTTATTAACAAATCATTTGGTGGCTTGATGTAAATTTTTTTTTTACAAAATTGGGACAGTGCTTTTTTAATTAAAAAACAGTTTGTTCTAGTTAATTGTTTTAATGACATATTAATTTTATCAAGGCTAAAAAAAATACTTACAAATAAGTTTCCTTTATAAGAAATCCATTTATTTCCACGTTGACCTCGACCTTTTTTTTGTTCGTCCGCAACTATTATACCAAATTTGTTATTTGTTTTTTTAATTAATCTTATTGCAATATCATTGGTGCTATTAACAGTTTTAAATTTAAATTTTTTCAATTTCATTAAATAATATTAATTCTAGACACTATTTCTACTAACCTACTTGGGTAAATGAAATATAAAAGAATTAACAATGTTGATAGGGATAATGTGAGTTTTAAACCTATGCTATAATCAGAATCATATTTTTCTTTTTCTTGATCAAAATAAATAATTTTAATTATTCTTAAATAATAAAAAGCTGATATTACAGTTGATAGTAATCCAGTTATTGCTAAAAAATACATAGACTCTTTTACTATAGCTTTGAACAAATAAAATTTAGCAAAAAATCCTGCCATAGGAGGTATTCCTGCTAATGAAAAAAGAATAATTAATAAAGATAAGGAAATTAAAGGGTGGTTTTTTGAAAAACCAGAAAGATCATCAATATTTTCGTAATATTTATCATTACGTTTCAACATAAATAAACAGCTAAACAGTCCTAAATTCATTAATATATAAATTGAAATATAAATAATAGAACTTTGTACACCTTCGTTAGTTCCTGTTGACAATCCTGCCAAAGCAAAACCCATATGACCAATTGAGCTATAAGCAACTAATCTTTTTAAATTTTTTTGTCCAATGGCGGCTAAAGCGCCAAAAATCATTGAGGCAATTGATAAGAAGATTACAATTATTTGCCATTGATCAATCATATTTATAAAAGGCACATATAAAAATCTTATAAATACAGTTAGTGCCGCAATTTTTGGGACTACAGCAAAAAATAGAGTAACTGATGTAGGAGATCCTTCATAAACATCTGGGGCCCACATATGAAAAGGGACAGCAGAAATTTTAAATGCCAAGCCTACTAAAATAAATACTATTCCAAATGTTAAACCATATTTAATAGGGTCTATGTTTTCGGAAATTATTATAAAATTTGTTGATCCTGTATAACCATATATTAGAGAGCATCCATATAACAATAAACCTGATGATAAAGCACTTAATATAAAATATTTTAAACCAGATTCTGATGATTTAATTTGATCTCTATTAAAAGAAGCCAAGACGTATAATGAAAGCGACTGAAGTTCAAGACCGATATAAAAAACAATTAAATCGTTAGAGCTAATCATTACCATCATTCCTAATATTGAGCTAAGAAGTAAGATTGAGTACTCAATTTGAAATATTTTAAATATTCTTAAGTATCTTGAAGAAGCTATTAATACAAATGATCCCGAAGATATTGTTAAAATTTTCATAAATGATGAAAAAAAATTTATTTCGTAGCTATCATTAAATAAATAAATATTAGATTGCAGTGGATTGTTAAAAATTAAAGCTAAAGTAAAAATTAAAAAAATAATTGAAAAATTATAAACTAAACTATTACTATTTTTTTTAAATACACCTAATAAAAGTAAAAACATTATTGATAATGAAATAAATATTTCAGGGTATATAAAATTTAAATTATCAATCATTTAATTAAATCATCTCCATTAAATTCTGCATAGGAAGATAAGTTCAAATCATACATCTGAATCAAATCTTGTATCGAAATTTCAATTGTATTTATAAGTGGCTCTGGGTAAAAACCAAAAAATAATGTTGGTATAGCCAAACTCCACAAAATAAATATTTCTGATTTGTTTAAGTCTGGAATTTTAAATAATTCCTTGTTAATTAAATTTCCAAAGACAACTCTTTTATATAACCAAAGCATATAAGCTGCTGCAAAAATAACTCCTAAACTTGCAATTAATGCAGTAATGATGCTCTTTTGAAAAGCACCAAGTAAAATTAAAAATTCACCTATAAAACCACTTGTTCCTGGTAATCCAATTGCTGCAAGTGTAAAAATCATAAAAACTACAGCATATTTGGGCATAATAGAAACAATTCCTCCATAACTGTTAATAAGACGTGAATGTGTCCTATCATAAAGAACACCAACACATAAAAATAAAGCAGCCGAAACAAGACCATGACTAATCATTTGAATTATACTTCCTTCAATACCTTGTTGAGTTAAAGTAAAAATACCCAAGGTAACAAAACCCATGTGCGCAACTGAAGAATATGCAATCAATTTTTTCATATCATCTTGCATCAAAGCAACAAGGGATATAAATACAATAGCAATTAAACTCAAAGAGTAAATTAATGGTGTAAAAAAATCAGAAGCTATAGGAAACAAACCTAGAGAAAATCTTATAAAACCATATCCTGCCAGTTTAAGTAATATTGCCGCTAAAAAAACAGAACCAGCAGTTGGGGCTTCAACGTGAGCATCTGGAAGCCAAGTATGGACAGGCCACATTGGAGTTTTAACAGCAAAAGAACTAAAAAAAGCTAACCATAATAAGTTTTGATATTTCCAATCAATTCCGAATTCATAAAGTTGAACAACATCAGTTGTTCCTGTAATCCAATATATAGCAATTATTGCTACTAGCATTAATACAGAACCTAATAAAGTAAATAAAAAAAACTTAAATGCTGAATAGATTCTTCTTGTTCCTCCCCAAATACCAATAATTAAAAACATTGGTATTAAACCACCTTCAAAAAATAAATAAAATATTATTAAATCTAATGAACAAAAAACACCAATCATTAAACTTTCCATAACTAAAATTGCAATTAAAAATTCTTTTAATCTAAATGAAATAGAGTTATTTATTGCAATTATAGATAATGGAGTAATAAATGTGGTTAATAAAATAAATAGTATAGAAATGCCATCTATTCCAACTTTGTAATTTACAAATCCTTTTAACCATTCTTTATCTTCAACAAACTGAAATTCAGAAATAGTATTATCAAATAAATACCAAAGATAAATTGAAATAAAGAAATTTACAAAAGATGTAAATAAAGCAACATACTTACTACTTTGATGGGTATTTGATGAATCGCTTTTCACAAATAGTATAAACAATGAACCAACTAAAGGCAGTAATATTAATGAAGATAAAATTGGAAAATTCATTATATTAATATTAAGTACGTAAGTAGTGCAGAAAATCCAAGTAACATAATGAATGCATACTGATAAATATATCCGCTCTGAAATTTAACTGCTTTATTTGAAAAAATTTTAATTAAATTAGATATTCCATCCGGTCCAAATTTATCAATAAATTTTATATCAATATTTTTCCAAAAGAAAATTCCAATTTTTTTTGATGGTTTGACAAAAATATAATCATATAATTCATCAAAGTACCATTTATTAATTAAGAAATTATATAATGGTTTATTTTCATTTTTTAACCAATTAGTAATATTTTTATTTTTTACAAATAAATAGTAAGAAAATGGTATAGATAAAACTACTATCACTGGGGTAAAATAAATTATCCATAACGGAGGGTGATCTAAACTTAATGGTGATAAAAATTTAATTGAATCAGTCCAGAAATTATTGCTACTAGAATGACCAATAAATAATTCTTTAAAGAAGTAACCGGTAAATAAAGCACCAATTGCTAGCACTATTAAAGGAATTAACATAACTAATGGGGATTCGTGCATTGTATCAATTTTCAATTTATTATTATTATAATCTCCATGGAAAGTTTTGAAAATTAACCTCCATGAATAAATTGAAGTTAATAAAGCTGTAAAGATTCCAACTGTAGAAGCATAATACCCGGCAGTATTTCCTCTCAAATATGCATATTCAATAATGGCATCTTTGGAATAGAAGCCTGATAATAATGGGAAGCCTGTTAATGCTAAAGTTCCAATGATCATTAAAACCCATGTATATGGTAATTTTTTCCATACTCCTCCCATTTGATTAATATCTTGCTCGTCTTTGAAAGAGTGTATTACCGACCCAGAACCTAAAAATAACAAAGCTTTAAAAAAAGCATGTGTAAACAAATGGAACATAGCAACATTATAAGCACCAACGCCAGCTGCAAAAAAACATATAACCTAATTGGCTACATGTGGAATATGCTATAATTTTTTTAATATCATTTTGTACCAAAGCAACTGTTGCTGCAAAAAATGCTGTGATCATTCCAACAAAAGTAATTATATTTAATGTAAATTGAGAGTATTCAAAAATAGGTGAACATCTAACAACCAGAAAAACACCAGCTGTAACCATTGTAGCAGCATGAATTAATGCAGAAACAGGTGTTGGCCCTTCCATTGCATCTGGAAGCCAAGTGTGTAGTAATATTTGTGCAGATTTACCCATGGCTCCAATAAATAGAAGCATACAAATTAAATCTATTGAGTTAAGTTGAAGGCCAAAAAAAGTTAATTTGTTATTTAAATTTTGTGGAACTTGTTGAAATACTTCATTGTAATTTACTGTTCCAAATAAATAAAAAATTAAAAATATTCCTAATGCAAAACCAAAATCACCGACTCTATTAACTACAAAAGCTTTTATAGCTGCTGCGTTTGCAGAATCTTTTTTAAACCAAAAACCAATTAAAAAATATGAACAAAGTCCAACACCTTCCCATCCAAAAAATAATTGTAAAAAATTATCTGAGGTTACTAAAGTCAACATTGCAAAGGTAAAAAGTGACAAGTATGCCATAAATCTTGGTTTATGTTTGTCGTGTGACATATAACCAATTGAATAAATATGAACTAATGAAGATATTAACGTAACTACTACAAGCATTACAGCAGATACAGCATCAACTTTAATTGACCAATTAACATTTAATGATCCTGAATTAATCCATGAAGCTATAACAACATTATTAGTGTACCCTTCTATTATGACTTGGTAAAAAATAAGTAAAGCTAGCACAGCTGAGATAGAAACAAATAAACTTGTAATAATTTCGGACAGTCTGTCTCCAATATATTTTCCAAAAAAACCTGAAATAATAAAAGATGCTAATGGAAGAAATAATAAAGCTAATTCCATAATCATCCTTTTAATTTATTTATTTCTTCAACGCTTATTGTCCCTGCATTTCTATAGTAAACAACAATAATTGCTAATCCAATAGCTGCTTCGGCAGCAGCAACAGTCAATATAAACACTGTGAATACTTGACCTATTAAATTGTTTAAAAATATCGAAAAAGAAACTAAGTTAATGTTAACTGCTAACAAAATAAGTTCAATACTCATTAATATTACAATAATATTTTTTCTATTCAAAAAAATTCCGATAACACCAATTGTAAAAATAATTGCACCAAGCGTTAAATAGTGTCCTAACCCAATATCAATCATCAAGATTAACTCCTTTGTTACTTTCTACATCTACTAATTTAACTCCTTCAGATTTTTCTCTAGAAATTTGTTTAAAATAACTTTGTCTTTTTACACCCGATCTTTGCCTAAATGTAAGAACAATTGCACCTATCATCGCAACAAGTAAAATCATACCACTTAGCTGAAATATATGAATATAATCAGTATAAATTACATTTCCTAAAGAGTGTGCATTTGTAATATTTTGATTTATCGATAACGACATTGATGTCACTAAATCTGGTTTATATTTCCAGCCACCAATTACTACAATTAATTCAAAAAAAACAACTAAGCTAATTAATAGCCCTACTGGTAAATGTGTAGAACTTTTAGTTGAAATAAACCATTGATTTTCTTGTTGTGTTACATTTAACATCATTACAACAAAAAGAAATAAAACAGCTACAGCTCCAACATAAACAATCAACATCATCATTCCTAAGAATTCAGCGCCAATCATAATAAATAAGCAAGAAACGCTAATAAAATCTAAAATTAAAAAGAAAACTGAATGGACCGTATTTTTTGAAACAGTTAACATTATAGCTGAAATAATTGCTATAAATGAAAATGTATAAAAAAATATTGCATGAGCTAACATATTGCTATCTGTAAAAATTATCTGCTTTAATATTGGCAGCTAAAATATTTTCCCATCTATCGCCATTATCTAAAAGTTTTTGCTTGTTGTAATAAAGTTCTTCTCTTGTTTCTGTTGAAAATTCAAAGTTGGGTCCTTGAACAATGGCATCTACTGGGCAAGATTCTTCACACAATCCACAATAAATACATTTCATCATATCAATGTCGTATCTGGTAGTTTTACGGCTTCCATCTTCTTTTTCGGTTGACTCAATTGTAATTGCTTGAGCTGGACATACAGCCTCACAAAGTTTGCAAGCAATACATCTTTCTTCACCATTAGGATATCGTCTAAGTGCATGCTCTCCTCTAAATCTAGGGCTTATTTTCCCTTTTTCGAATGGATAATTGATAGTTTTTTTACTTTTAAAAATTTCTTTAATAGCAAGTAAGGAAGCAAGTAAAAAATCTATTAAAAATATTGTTTTAAATATTCTAAAAATTTTCATAATTAAAGAGTTGGTAGTAAATTAAAATAAAACAAATAACTTGCTGTAATAATCACCCAAATTAATGAGAAAGGTAAAAATATTTTCCAACCTAGTTTCATAAGTTGATCATATCTGTATCTTGGAACTATTGCTTTTACTAATGCAAAAAGAATAAATAATAACAATATTTTAAAAATTAACCAAAGTGCTCCGGGTATTATGTTAAAGGGAAAAATTTCTGCTGGTGGTAACCATCCACCTAAAAACAATATCGAACCCATCGCACACATTAAAAGTATATTTGCATATTCACCTAACCAAAACATTGCATACATCATTCCAGAATATTCAGTTTGATACCCAGCAACAAGTTCTGCTTCTGCTTCTGGTAAATCAAATGGGGGTCTATTTGTTTCTGCCAAGGCAGATATAAAAAAAATAACAAACATAGGAAATAATGGTATTATAAACCAAATTTTCTTTTGCGCTAAAACAATGTCGTTAAGATTCAATGATCCTACACATAAAAGAACATTGATTATAATTATACCTATAGAAACTTCATACGAAACCATTTGAGCAGCAGATCTTATTGCTCCAAGAAAAGGATATTTAGAGTTTGATGCCCAGCCTCCCATAATAATTCCATAAACTCCCAAAGATGAAACAGCAAATAGATAAAGAATACCAACATTTATATTGGCTAGTACATGTGTCTCACTAAAAGGAATTACGGCCCAAGCTATCAAAGCTAAAGTCATTGTGACTATAGGTGCCAAAATAAAAATAATTTTATTAGAACTTGCTGGAATAATTATTTCTTTAAATATATATTTTAAAGCATCTGCTAAAGATTGAAATAAACCAAAAGGACCAACTACATTTGGTCCACGTCTTTTTTGTACAAAAGCCCAAATTCGTCTATCCAACCAAACAATCATTGCAACTGAAACTAATACAGGTACTAACAAAAATAAGATTTTATAACTTTCTATTAAAATTATATTAAAATATTCAAACATTTTTACCCTTCTGTTCCAGTTGATTTAATATGATTTTTTGAATTTCTACAATCAGACATTGTTTTTGAAGCTCTAGCAATTGAATTTGAATAATAATAATCTTGATCTTTAATTGTTAATTTTTCATTTGAGAAAGATAAATCGGTTAGTTCTAGAAATTTTTTGGTTAAATTTTTTTCTTTAAACAAATTTAAATAATTTAACATACTATTTTCTAAATCAGTTTTATTGGTAAATAATTTTTTATCATTTATAACTTCAGATAATTCATTTATTATTTTCCAATCCTCTTTTGCTTCGCCTGGTGGGTAAGATGCCTTAAATGCTTTTTGCAATTTTCCTTCTAAATTTGTAAAAAAACCATCTTGTTCAGTGTAAGCTGATCCTGGTAATATGATGTCAGCAATTTCAGCGCCTCTGTCACCGTGACTACCTTGATATATAATAAATTCATTTTGTTTTTTAAATTTTAAACTATCTGCTCCTAGTAAATAGACGATTTCATATTTGTGATTTTCTAAATCTGTTAATACTTGATTTGACTCATGATCAGTTTTATATATTCCTAAATCAAAACTTCCAACAGTAGATGCATTTTCCGATATTGTATTTAAAGAATTCCATTCATTTGTGATTTTTTCATTTTTAATTAAATATGATTTTATAGATTCAAAAATATATTTTCCAAATTTTAATTCTAACGATGATTGACCAAATACTATTATTGGTTTTTTTGCATTTTTAATTTTTTTTGAAATTTCATGTTGATTATTAACAATTTCTTTTATTATTTCTATATTGCCGTTTAATTTTTTATAGGGGTAAGTTAAATCACCAACATCACTTAAAGAAACAATTTCAGTTTTATTTTTTAAATAAGATTTTCTTATTCTTGCATTTAAAATTGTTGACTCAAATCTTGGATTTGTTCCAATTAAAAATATAAAATCGCTCTCTTCAATTCCATTTATTGTTGAATTGAATAGATAATTTTCTCTCTTCTCTGCATTTAAATAAACATGATTACTTCTTGATTCTATATTTTTTGAATTTAAAGATTTATTAAAAAACTCTTTAAATATATAAAGTGTTTCCATATTAACTAAATCACCTGTAAAACCACATATTTTGCTACTGTCAGTGTTCTCAATTTTTCCTTTAATTATATTGTAAACTTCGTTCCAAGAAGCCTTTTCGAATTTGCCATTTTTATATTTAACAAAAGGTGTGTCCAATCTCTGGTTTAATAGTCCATCGCATGCGTACCTTGTTTTATCTGAAATCCATTCCTCATTAATATCTTCATTTATTTTTGGTAAGATTCGTTTAACTTCCCATCCATATGTATCCACTCTTATATTGGATCCTACAGCATCCATAACGTCAATTGTTTCTGTCTTTTTGAGTTCCCATGGTCTTGCTTCAAATGCATAAGGTTTTGACGTTAAAGCTCCGACAGGACATAAATCAATTACATTTGCAGATAATTCCGATTCCATTGATTTTTCTAAATATGTTGTTATTTGCATATCTTCCCCTCTTCCAATGGCACCCAGTTCAGGAACTCCAGCTATTTCGGTAGCAAATCTTATACATCGAGTGCAATGAATACATCTAGTCATTTGTGTTTTGATTAAAGGACCCATGTTTTTTTCTGGTACTGATCGTTTATTTTCTTTGTATCTAGATTTATCAATACCGTAAAACATAGATTGGTCTTGAAGATCACATTCGCCACCTTGATCACAAACAGGACAATCCAAAGGATGATTTGCAAGGAGAAATTCCATTACACCTTTTCTGGCTTTTTCTACAAGTGATGTGTTAGTTTTTATATTCATACCCTCAGTTGCAGGCATAGCGCATGAAGCAACTGGTTTGGGTGATTTTTCAATTTCAACCAAGCACATTCTGCAATTACCAGCTATTGATAATTTCTCATGATAACAAAATCTAGGAATTTCCACTCCTGCTTTTTCGCAAGCTTGAAGAACAGTTAATCCTTCTTCTACTTCAATATCTAAATTGTTAACTTTTAATTTAAGCATTTTTTTTATCTAATAAATGTTGATCAACCAAATATGGTATATTTTTATTTTGTTTTACAATCGGACTGAAATTATTTTTTTTCTC
>CACDCI010000002.1 GCA_902551215.1 uncultured Pelagibacteraceae bacterium
ATAATTGATAAAAACAGTCCTTTTTTAAGATCTTTAATAATCAACAAAGGAAGCAAAAATAATATAAAACTTGGAATGGCAGTTCTGGACAAAAATTATTTAATTGGAAAAGTAGTTGAAGTTAATTATTTAACTTCAAGAATTTTGTTATTATCTGATTTAAATAGTAAAATTCCGGTCATTATTGAGCCTGGTGGTTTCCAATCAATTCTTTCAGGAACTGGCAAAATGGACGGAACTTTACAGTATCTTAAAGAAAATTATTTGATCGAAGGAAATAATACAGTTTACACATCGGGTGCTGGAGGATTGTTCAAAGCTGGAATACCAATAGGCAAAATTGAAAAAAATGAATTAGATGAAAAAAATAAAGTTAATTTTTTTTCAGATTTTTCACAACTAAGATTTGTTAAAATAAAATCATTTGAGAAAGAAGAGAGCAATTAATGGTTCAATTTTCAAAAATTAAAATCAGCAATAAATTATTAAGATATGGTCCACTCTTATTGCTTTTTATATCAGTATTAAATGAGTTTGATTTTAATTATTTAGAACTTAAATATTTTTCTTTTAATTTTCCATTTATTTTAATTTTTTACTGGAGTTTAAAAAAACCTGAAAGTTTAGGCTATGGTTTTATTTTTATTGCAGGATTAATAAATGATGTAGTTGTAGGATTTCCAATGGGAATTAGTAGTTTAGCTTACTTATTCATCTGTGGTTCAGCTGCCTATTTTAGAAATATTACTTTAAATCCAAACCTATTTAAAGATTGGGTGTTTTTTTTCGCAACAATATTAGTAGTAAAAACAATGCTGTATTCAATATTGGTTTTATTTTTTCCATTTACCTTAAATTACAATGATTTAATAGTGAATTTAATATTTACTTTTTTAATTTATATTATTTGTGCAAATATATTTGAATTATATGAAAAATTAGTTTTTGGAAGTCACGATGTTTGAGGGTGGCGATTCAACTTTTAGAAAATTAAATACAATTAATAGAAGAATGTTTATTATTTCAGCAGCTAAGGCTGTAGTATTTACTGGAATAGTAGCAAGACTTTTTTCACTACAAATAAATGAAAATAAAAAATATTTAACTCTTTCAGATAAAAACCGTTTAAGAGAATGGAGACTGCCACCAGTTAGAGGTCAGTTTTTAGATTATTTTGGAAACGTGATTGCAGGAAATTTAAAAGTTTATCAATTACATGTAGTTCCAGAACAAGTTGAAAATTTTAAATATTTAATGCTTAGACTCAAAGATATTTTAGAATTAGATGAGAATCAATTTTCGAAAATAATTAAAAAGAAAAATAGTCAAAAACCATGGGAAACTTTAATTATTTCTGAAAATTTAAGTTGGGATCAATTTTCTAAAATTAATTTTTATTTGCATGAACTAGTTGGAGCCAAACCTGTTTTATCTGTTGCACGAAGTTATCCTTTTAAGAAGAATTATACTCATGTATTAGGATATGTAGCTCAAGCAAGTGAAAATGATTTAATTAAAAACGAAACAATTAAAAAAAATCATGTTCCAGGATTAAGAGTAGGTAAAATAGGCTTAGAAAAAACTTTTGAAAATGATTTATTGGGAACTAATGGAGTACAAAGATATGAAGTAAATGCTTATGGCAAAAGAATAAATCAATTAGATCACAAAGAAGGAGAAAAAGGTAAAAATATAAGGCTAACCCTAGACACAGAAGTACAAAAGCTATCAAATGAATTATTAGCTGAAAAATCTGGATCAATCAGTGTAATGGATATTTATACAGGTGAAATAATTGCAATGCACTCTTCACCATCATTTGATCCTAATTTATTTTTGTACGGAATAAGTTTAAAAGATTGGAAAGAAATCAGAGAAGATCCTCTAAAACCCTTAATAAACAAAACTATATCTGGATTGTACTCTCCAGGATCAACAATAAAACCATTAGTAGCATTATCAGCTTTGGAAAATGATGTGATTTCACCAAATGAGAAAGTCTATTGTACTGGAAAAATGGAAATGTACGGACACACTTATCACTGCTGGAAAGAAAAAGGTCATGGAACAATGAATCTAAGGAATGCAATAAAACAATCGTGTGACATATATTTTTATGAGACTGCAAGAAAGTTGGGTGTTGATCGATTAAAGGAAACATCATTAAAATTTGGTTTGGGTAATACAGTTTTAAATGGCATTTTATCCAATGAAAAAAAAGGCTTAGTTCCTAGCACAGAGTGGAAAAAAGAAAATCTTGGAGTGGGTTGGGTTTTGGGCGAAACATTAATTACAGGTATTGGACAAGGGTATATTCAAACTACTCCTTTGCAATTATGTTTGATGACAGCACAACTAGCAAATGGAGGATTTAAAATTTATCCAAGAATAACAGTGGATAAAAATCATGAAAGTTCAGAAAATATTAAATATAAAATGGCCCAAAATGCTTCTAAAGGGAAAGAAAAAAAATACAGTGGACCAATAAGAAAAGTTGAAGAATTATTAAATATTGGAAGTAAAAAATACCTTCCACTTTATAGAAATCCTGAAAATGTTAAGTTTGTATTAGAGGCTATGTTTGCTTCTACTAATGAAGTTATGGGCACTTCTTATGGATCAAGAATAGATGATCCAAAATACCGATTTGCAGGCAAAACAGGAACGGCCCAAGTTAAAAAAATTACAGAAAAAGCAAGAGAGCTTGATTTACATATAAGTCAAATTCCTTACGAAGAGAGAGATCATGCTCTTTATATTGCATATGGTCCTTACAAAAATCCTAGATATGCAGTTAGTATCATTGTTGAGCATGGCGGATCTGGAAGCAAAACAGCTGCACCTATTGCAAAGAAATTATTTGAGTTAATTATAGACAGACATGAATTAAGAGAAAAAATAACAAAACAAGATTTAATAAATACGTAAATGTTTCAACAAACTTCATATACAGATCAACTAACTTTTTTTCAAAAAATAAGATCTTTTGATTACGTTTTATTGATTTGTATAATTTTAGTAGGAATTATAAGTGCATTTTCAATGTATTCGACCGATGGGGGCGAGTTATTATATCATAGCAAAAGTCATATTCTAAGATTGATAGTTTTTTTTACTATGATGATTTTTTTATCTTTCCTTAATATTAAATTTTGGCATGCCACAGGATATTTATTTTATGCAATTATTTTAGGTCTTTTGATATGGGCGTCTTTTTATGGCATTACCGCATCAGGTTCTCAAAGATGGATAAATTTATATTTTATAAATCTTCAACCATCGGAATTAATGAAAATTGCAATAATAATTTTTTATGCAAAATTTTATCATCGAATGCAAGCAAGCAACGTGAACAATTTTACAAATTTATTAATTCCATTTGCAGTACTGGTATTGCCAATAGTTCTAGTGGCCAGTCAGCCTGATTTGGGAACTTCTATTTTAATAGCTTTAAGTGGACTGGTTGTTTTATGGCTTGCAGGACTTCATATAAGATATTTCATTTATTCTTCACTAGCTTTTTTTGTTTCAATGCCTTTTATAATTTCTTTTTTAGAGCCCTATCAAAAATTAAGAGTTTTAACTTTTTTTAATCCTGAAAGAGATCCTTTAGGAGCAGGATACCAAATTATACAATCAAAAATTGGTGTAGGCTCAGGTGGTTTAACTGGTAAAGGTTTTTTAAAAGGAACACAAAGTTACTTAGAATTTTTACCTGAAAAACATACCGATTTTATATTTACATTATTTGCAGAAGAACATGGATTTACGGGTTCAGTTATTCTTTTATTGATTTATGCTGTTATGGTTTTTAGAATTATAAGAATTGGATCAATAGCTAGAAGTTTTTTTGCGAAACTTTTTTGTTACAGTTTTGCTGCTGCAATTTTCATTTATATAACAGTCAATATGAGCATGGTTTTAGGACTGCTACCTATCGTTGGATCTCCCTTACCTATTATGTCTTATGGTGGTTCTTCAATGCTTGCAACAATGATTGGTTTTAGTGTAGTAATGAGTGCAAAAATATACCATAGACAACTAATCTCTTAGATTTTACTCAATATGCAAAGAAAAGTTGATCTTTTGTTAACTATTTTGGGCTAATTCTTTAGTTTATTCATTGTTATTTAGGGACTATTATATAATAAAAATCAAATGTTTGAAAAATTAGAAGAACTAGCAAAAAATAATAAAAAAATTTCAGATTTTCATATTAGATCTGGATCGCCACTTGGTTATAGACAAACTGGCGAAATATTTAAAGTAAAAGAAGTTATTGTTAAGGCACAAGACATTCAAGACCTTATATCTACTAACTGTAATGAAGTAGAATCAAAAAGATTTCAAGAAACTCACGAACTAGACTCATCAGTAACTTTAAGCGGACTAAGATTTAGAGCAAATTTTTATAAGACTATTAATGGTCCGGCGGCAGTTCTTAGAAGAGTAGAGACAGTAATGCCAGAAATGGCACAATTTGATTTACCACAAGTGCTTTATGACATTATCGATATGCACAAAGGTTTAGTTTTAGTAACAGGACCAACGGGCTCTGGAAAATCAACAACACTTGCGGCAATTGTTAATGAAATAAATAAAACAAGAACTTCAAACATCATTACAGTTGAAGACCCAGTTGAATTTATACATAAAGATATAAAGAGCATTGTGTCTCACAGGGAAGTTGGAAAACAAACAATAAGTTTTGCAAGTGCTTTAAAAGCCGCATTAAGGGAAGATCCAGATGTTATACTTGTTGGAGAGATGCGAGATTTAGAAACAGTTGGACTTGCATTAACAGCAGCAGAAACGGGTCACTTGGTTTTTGGAACACTTCATACAAGTGGTGCCCCAAGCACAATTAACAGAATTATAGACGTATTTCCTCCAGAACAACAAGCACAGATACGTGCACAAATTTCAACATCTCTAAAAATGGTAGTTACACAAAGATTGCTTAAAACTAAAGATGGTCAAGGTCGTTGTGGTGCTTTTGAAGTTATGAAGTGTACAGCCCCAATTCAAAACTTAATAAGAGAATCAAAAATACATCAAATTCCTAGCATCATGCAAACTGCAGTTAAAGATGGAATGATTACCATGACAAAATCTTTAGAAGAACTTGTGAAAGCAGGAAAGATAGATGCGAGCGCAGGAAAAGAGCACTAAAGGTTTTACTACTCTAGAACTTATAGTTGTTATCGTAATTATAGGTGTAATATCAGCAGCAGCTTATCCAAACTTTTCATCTTGGAGAAAAGAAAGAGAAGTAAGAGGCGCAGCAGTAAAAATTAAAAATTTATTTACCAATATTAGCTCACAAGTTCAAAGAGGAATGTATTCCTTTGTTCAAGTAGATGTAGTACAAGATGAAACTAATCAAACTTTAACAATTACCTCTAAAGGAATGCACATGAATACAATGTTGGCAAGAGCAAGAGATGTAGACGGTTGGACGACAAATATGGAAATAAGATGTAGCCCAACTCAACCTTGGGATGACGAAGGATCTCCTACAAATACTAAATTAGAAGTAGCTCAATTAGTTTATGACAAGATAACAACTAATTTTACTGAAACAAATCTTCAAGGAACAGTTTGTTTTTCTAAAGATGGCACATATTATAGTTACAGTGACGCACTTGAAGTTGATTCTTTTTTTTACATTTGTAGGCGCACAGCTACAAATACGTCATGCAACGTGAGTGACTCTGGCGTTCCAGATGTGGCACTTGATAATGTGTTTGCAATAAATTGGTCTAGATTTGGAAATATTACTTTGGAAAGATGGAGCAAAACCAAAGATGATTGGGTTTTACAATAAACAAAATGATTAAATTTTTAAAAAAATACAAAACACAATTGGGATTAACACTTCTAGAAGCATTGATCTCAACGGCAATTGTAGGGATTGGATTTGTTGCTGTTTTTAATATGGTAAATTTTTCTGTTCAATCAATTGATACGTCTGGAGAAAGAACAAAGGCAAATTATCTAGTAAGCATGATAGCAGAGGATATTATTGGCCACAAAGATACGATACATGGAGAAAGTAACGACGACGAAAACATTGTATTTAATGAAGAAGGTAAACCAGTAAAAGTAGATGGAGATGGAGCAGTAATAGAAGAATATAAAAAATTTGCTGAACATTTGAAAGATACTGAATGGAACGTGGGAGCTGGAGAGAATGTATGTGCAAATAAATCTGATTATAAAAGGGCAGATGATATTAATTCTATCTACAAAGAAGAGAATGTAGACGCGCCAAGAAATAAAGAAAATAAATGGAAGGAAATTTTTGGAAGCGACAGATATCTTAAATGCAAAAGTAGTAAAGATATTAAAAATGTAAAAGTTTTTCAGATATGCAAATGGGATCACTGCGATTACAGGAATGAAAATGTATATGATGATGGACTATTTATAGGAAGAGTACAAATTAATATGAATGATGGTAAAAAAAGAAGATTTTTATATTTTACTGCCGATTATCAACTTAAAAAATAATGAAAAAAAATAAACTTAATAATATCGCAGGATTAACTTTAATAGAAATTCTAATAGGAGTGGTAATTTCAACTATGATGATGGCTGCAATGTATACCACTTACAGTGTTGTAAATAATAGTTATTCCCAAGTTACGGATCGTGCAAAAATTAGTCGATCAGGAAGAGACATTATTGGAATGTTAATGAGAGATATTAGGTTGGCAGGATTTAAATATTACTATGGAACAAATGCTGTCGGCATTCCAAAAAATGATTATCTCCAATACGTTGGGGGTGATAGCTCAGTAAAAGATAGTCATGATCCAATAATAATTGTTAAAAATGATTTAGGTTACCAAACTGACACTGACGATACAGCTGATATTCGTGAAGACATAATTAATGATGATGATATGTGCTGTGATAAAATTCATATTGTCTATGGAGATTTTGACCAAAAGGATACTGAGCAACCTTATAAAAGATATAAAATAACTTACTTTGCTATGAAAAGTCCAAACGTCGGTGAAACACATTATGGTATTTATAAAACCAAAGAAAGCTGGATACAACCATATGGCCAGGACACCGGAACATGGACAGCCGATAATACTATTTGTGCAGAATGTTATTCAGCCGAATTAATTAGAGATCACCTAACAGATATGGAGTTTAATGCTTTTGGAAAGCAGGGAAAAATTTTTGATCCCCCTCCAGATCCTAGCAATCCAGATACTAGAAATGATCTTTATAATATTAAAATTGTAGATGTAAGATTAACTTTTAGATCGAAAAAACATTTTTTTAGATCTGAAGCACCAGATGACAAACCAAGAATAGTAAAAGGACTTGGCGACAGGACTCGTGAATTTTTTGATAAATATTTAAGAGACTCAGTTGTGGTAACTGTTCATACAAGAAATATTGGAGCTGGTAGTTAAGGATAAAAAATGATTAATAAAAATGAAAAAGGATTTGCTTTAGTTCTCTCTTTAGTGCTTTTAATGGTGATGTCTCTTATGGGAGGAGCTTTAATAGTTATTTCTTCTGGGGATCATCAGAGCAACAATACTAGCGATCAATACCAACAAGCATTTTATGTAGCAGAAACAGGATTGCTAGAAGCAGAAAAAGCAATAATTAATAAATATATGGGACCTTATGTAGATGTAGCTGATTTAACTGTTGATGATCCTGGAGCAGACGCAACAGCAGAACAACAAGAAGAGTACAACAATTGGTTAGCCTATAAAGAAAAGCTTAAGGAAGTTGAGAATACAACAGAAAGCACAGAAACAAATGATGAAGGTGAGACGATCACAAAAACTAACTCTACTACTCATGCAAGAGATTTTGCAAATAGAGGAATGCCAAGAAATGAAACAGATATAACCGAAACAGAGTGTGCTTTAAGTTTTAAAAATTTAGAAAGACCAAGTGCACCAGAAACTTTAAAAGTCACAGGTCATGCAAGAAATCAAAGTTTTTACAATTTAATTTCTCCTATTTTTCCATCTGGAGAAGCTGCAGCAGCTGCCAATGTAGATGGAACTGCTACTGGAAAGCAAATTCAAAAAGAAAAAGATTTTTTAAAAAGATTTAGATATGAATTTTTCTCAATTAATGTTGGAACTGCAACATATTATGGAAGTGGTGCAAGCATTAAAAAACAATCTTCAGATGCACAGTCGCAAGGAACAGCTTATAAGATATATGCGTGCGGTATTATGACAGCAGGCAGTACTAGCGATAGAGTAGAAATTCTTATCCCTTTAGAATCCTTAATAGTTATGCCAAATTAACAAACCCAAAATAGTTATTTCTTATGTTTTTTAAAATATCATTAACAAGTATAATTTAGATCAAAACTTATGAGAACAATTAAAACATTTATCTTTTCTTTTATATTTATTTTGTTTTTAAACAATTTATCTAATGCATGTGATTTTCTTGGGATTAACATTGGCGGCAATAAATCTGAAATTGAAAAGTATTTTGGAGCAATCAATGATTTAGATGGAATGACAGCAGATCCAGAAAATACTGATGAAGAAACTTATGAAGATGATGAACAAAAAACAAGAGAAGGCTTAACTCTTTCAGCGCCAATTGATGATTTTTGTCCTGACTCAAATTTAGGGAATGCTATTATTCATGCGCATATTTTAGAAGATAAAATTGCTGCAATTGTAGTAGAGGTATTAAATGGTGCAAATAATGATGAAAGTAAAAAACGGTTACTTTATAATTACGTAACAAGTAACTATGGAAGCATTGAAGGAGGGGATAATCCAAATTGGGAAGGTTCTAAAAAATGGAGTATTGGTGGTAAAGAAATTCTTTATGACAAAATATATTTGACAGAAAATTATTTGGTGGAAGAATTACAAATAACTAATTTAAAATACATGCCTTTCTTAATTGATGATGAGCCATTTGGTGTAGAGGGAGATGATGAATAAAAAAAATTATAAATATTTTTTTAAAATTTTAATTAGCAATTTTTTATTTTTACTTATTATATTTAATCAAAATGCTATTTCTAAACCTATACCTCCGGGATCAGGAGAAGGAGATGTTCCAGCTAATATATTAATACTTTTAGATAGTTCTGCTAGCATGAAGAGAAAAATTATAACTGGTGATGGAATTGAAAATCCAGGCGACATTATAGAGCTCTCAGATGGAAACATAGTTATAGGGGAAGGAAACCATGGTTTTGCAAAAATTAAGTCAGACGACAAAACTGTTGATAATAGTTTTTCAAGCAATAAGAGAAATTTTAGAGGCTTGTGGAATGATACTTGCACAGTAAATGGGACAGGAACAACAACAGATTCTAGAGTTAAATATATAAATGATTTGGGTCTAGCAACTAATGTTCAAAATATATCAGGAGATGTAATTTATGGAGCTGATAAATATTCAAATGGTGGAAAAATTGTAGGAATCAATCCATCTGGAGAATGTGTTGAAGTTATAGATTTTGCCACTCTTCAGCTTCGACCTTCTGCGATGGAAATAAGAACTATTGCAAATGAAGATCATTTATTTGTTTCTGGAACAGGTAAAATTGGTGGATCGTGGAAAAAACGTTTTTATACAAAAAATTTAACGACAGGTGCTTCTTCGACCTGCGCTGGTGATTATGGTGGCAGTATTGGAGCAGTTATTAGTAAAGGTAACGATCTTACAGTCGATAATAGCGGAAACTATATATATTATATCTGGAGAGGAAGCATTTATGGATATGGATTAACCAGAAATGGTGACAATTTTTGTCCTACAGACCAAGATTATGATAGACGTTTGTTGAAGGGTAATGGCAATAGTAGAATTCGTTCCGCTGCTGGTATGGAAATTTCTCGGGATGGCACCGCTAATGACAATATAATGTATGTTGTAAGTACTTCAAAAAATAAAATTCAAAAAATACAAATTAATGATGGTGGTAACTCAGATTGTTGGAAAAATTGCACAGTAACTTCATTAGCAGAATCTGGCAGAAAAAAAAGATCAAATAATACAGCGTCTGCAGGAGCACTTGCAGCAAACAGCGTAAATTTTTGGAAAGCAACCGCTCTAGCTATTTCTTCCAACAAAATATTGGTAAGTGATCTTAAAGGATCGGTTCAAGAGTTTAACGAAAATAATTTTGAAAGTAGCAAAGATACTTCTTGGCAAAAAGAATATGGCGGAGCTAAAGTAACTCGATATGAAGGAGCGAAACAAGCTATTTTAGCTGTTGTATCTGACACTTCATTAACCTCAGGAGCAAATTTTGGTTATGGTCATTGGAATTCCGGAGAAAGTGGTGGAGCAAAAAAAAGTCATAAAGGTGGATGGGAATGCCATAAATGGAGGCAATGTACATATTATAATGGCTGGAACGGATCACACCCAGAAGGAAGATCTACGCTTTGCAATTCAGATTCATGCCTGTTAGTTGGGGTTAGCCCAGATGGCTATACAAGAATACCTGCAGCTTTAGAAACATACGGTTTGGCCTGGGGAACAGATGGTAACTCTTTTTCACAAATGGCCTTAAAATACTACACAGATGAAGATGTTGGAATTATTGATAAAAATTTAGACTGCCAATTAAGTTATGTAATTGTTATTGGTGATGGTGCATGGATGCATAGAGCTCAAACAGAAGCCAGAATTCAAACACTAAGAAAAACACATAAAGTTAAAACTTTAGTGGTTGCTTATGGAGGTGGAATTAAAGGGGGTAGCATGAATAATTTCCATCGTATGGCCCGAATAGGCTCATGCAATGATCCCACAGGAAAAGCGAAAGCATGCGAAGAAACTATAATTGCAAACACTCCTGGACAATTAAAGACAAAACTACAAAGCAAAATACAACAAATTATTGCAGATAGATTATCTTTTACTGCTCCATCTATTACTGCGACTATTCAAGAAGGAGGAGATTTATATCAAGCACAATTTAATTACGAACAGCACGGAGAATGGCAAGGAACAATTCTTAGAAAAGCTATCAAATCTGATGGAACTGTGGAACATGATGAAGATTATGTAGACGAGGAAGGAAAAACTTGTGATGATGGAACTGGAACAGCTATAACCAATAGTGATGGAACAACTACAACCGTAAGTTCTCAATATTCTAAATGTAACTGGGATGCAGCAAAATTATTAAAGGCTAAAGGTTCTTCTGCTAGAAAGATTTGGACCGTCCTAGGCGCACCATCAGATCCAGACATGGCTGACGCCGCCTCTAGTAGTTCTCAATATGTAGGAAACTGGAATAACTGGACAACAACAAATGCATCAGAAATAGAGGACCTTTTTGAGCTAACAGACAATACAATTACAGATTATCATTATTCAACATCTTATTTAGGTACAAAAAATGTTGCTGGCATAGCAGACGGTACTGATGATGATCTCAAAGGATTAATTAACTTTGTTCGAGGTGTAGATTATTTTGATTATAATGGAAACGAGGATATAACTGAAGATAGACCTCATATGTTGGGTGATATTTATCATTCGCAACTAGTTGAAGTTGGGGCGCCAAGCGCAAATACAGATTTTATAAGTATGAATCAAGAGGCATATTGGAGGTCCGCAAACAATTATCAATCTTTTGCAAATGAATTCGCAAACAGAGAGAGTATTATTTATGCTGGAGCAAATGATGGAATGCTACATGCATTTAATGCTAGGACAGGACAAGAGGAATGGGCTTTTGTACCTCCATTTATTGCAGCAAAACTTCCAGTTATAATTAATAGAGAGTATGATGGAAAAGTTGGTGGAAATAATGCAGGTGGAACTAATCCAATTTTTGCTGTTGATGGCTCTCCCGTTATTCATGATATGTATATCAAAGGATTAAAACAAGATGGAACAAGTGTAAGTTGGTCTGATTATAAAGATTGGCATACTATATTAATGATTCCTTATGGAAGAGGAGGGGCTGGTTTTTCTGTTTTAGACATTACAAATCCTTTATTGTTAGATGGAAAAGGTCCTTTACATATGTTTTCAGTTTTTAATGATGCTATTAACAATAAAGTTTTAGTAGCTGATTACAAAGGTGAGATAAAATCATACCCTTATGACAGAGGAGCTATACATATAAGGAAATCAGAAGAAGCTGTAAGAGCAACAAAAAATCAGACTGATGCTGACACCACAGATCAAGACGGATTAGGCTGTGTAGATGCAGATGATAACGCAATTGATTGTGATGCAGCTGGTGCAGTCGAAGTTGATTGTGAAGATACTGCCGCTGGATGTACTGCACAAGATGCTATCTATAAATGTCAAACAAACACTGATGCTGCATCAGGATCATTTAGGATTGATGGTACAGCTGCTTGTTTTAAAGGAACCACATTTACATTTGATTTAGATGTTCCTCATGCTGCTGATGGCACTGTTAGTCAGAACGCTCTTGTAATAACTGAAGAAGCCGACGGAACTTTAAAAAAGAGAAAATTTCAATCTGCTACAGTAAATCAAGCTACTGGATTATTAGAAGTAACATTTAAAACTGAAAAAGTTTTTAATGCGAGTACAAGCGATAAAAGTGATGCAGAAAGTAATTCAATTAGTATACAAGCTTCGTGCGAAGGAAGAGGTACCAATGATGCCAGATATGATTACAGTCAATTAGGCGAAACTTGGTCAACCCCAAGAATATTTAGAATACCTACAGCACCGGGTGATACAAATATTAAAAATGATAATTATGTTGCGGTAATGGGCGGAGGTATGGGAAATACCTTTATATGTTCAGGGTCAAATATGTTTATCGTTGATTTAGAATCATCAGGAGGTGTAGAAGATGGTAATCCAGGTGCCCTTTATGGTTATGAAGAAAATGATGGACCAATTAATATTATTGATACTATTAGAACTCAAGAGGCTTACACAATAGAACACACAACTACAACTAATGTTGATGGCTCAAACGTAACTACAACTACATATGAAGAAGTCCCAGCAGCAACGGTTGAAGGAGTGGAAACTCCAAATGGCAGTAATATAGCAAATGCAATTCCTGCGCCACCTGTTGTTATTACACCAGATTTAGCAAAAAATATTCCTTGGAGGGGAGCTATGGTTTATATAAATGACCTTGAAGGAAAAATTACAAAAATTAATTTAACAAACCAAAAAGATGTTGATCTTTACGCCCAAACAACACTTTTTAACTTGAGAGCAAATAAAGCAAACGCTAGACACAGTTACCATTCAATGGATGCCGCAATAGGAAAAGATACAAATAATTTTTGGCTTTTTGGTGGAACCGGAAACTATAGTAGAATAGGCCAGGCTAAACCTTGGATGGATAATATTATGTATGGCGTAAAAGATGTAAACTATCCTCTTTTTAAACATTTATATGATTTAAAAGTACCTAAAGAAAGCGACACAACGTTCTTAAAAGTAGCTCACCAAGTCGCTGAAGCAGCCACTAGTGTTAATGATTCATCAGTGTGCGTGGACACTACTAGAGATAGAGAAGGAAGTCTTTGTCCTACCAATAAGCACCACGCATGGGTTATTCATTTAGACAAAAGAGATGGTAAACCCGCAGGTGAATCTGTAAATAGATATAGAAAAGTTTCTGCAACTCCTACAGTTTATAAAGGGAATGTTTATTATCCAATTTATCAACCTCCTGAAGGAGTTAATAGATGTAATTTAGGTAAAGCATATGTTTGTTCTGCAGACGATGAATGTGGAACTAACAATTCATCAGAATTAGTTACTGGCAAAATACCTGCAGGCGATGATTGTTATTTTGTTAGAAGGGGAATATTATCTGAGCTAGTTATATTTGGAGATACACTTTATGCTAACGTTGCAGGTCCTTCCGCTACAGAAGACACGTTAGTTTCTATTTTAGCGGGCGCAGGAGATATCACTACATACAGAAGATCTTGGAGAGAAAATTATTAAAAATATTTTCTCATATGGTAGATTAATTGTATGCCTAGATTTTTTGAAAATACAAAAAAAAAAGTATTAATAGTCTTATTTTTTTTTATATTTTCTAACAATTTATTTGCAGAAACTCTTTCTTCGTCTCAAACAAATACTAGTACTGATACCATTCAAGACTATACCATTAATACTGGTGTCACTCTTACTATTATAGATACTTCGCCGGGCTTAAAGATTACAGGAAGCGATAGAACTTTTAAGAACTACGGTACTATAAACAGTACTCAAGATGCAGAGGATGGGAATACAAACATAACAATAAAGGCAGTTGGTCCTACAGATGGAGCTTATGATGTAAAAATATATAACTACGGTACAATTTACCAAGAAAATACATCAGCAATTTTTGTTCCAAACAATGATGATCAAAATGGCGATGGTGTTGGTGCTTATATTTACAACGAAGGGACTATTCAGTCTTCAGATAAATGGACCATTAGGTTTCATTCGTCTGATTATACTAAGTTTGATAACTATGGAACCATAAAACAAGACAGTGGTGCTTATACATTTATGGGTTATGGTGATAATTATACTACAATAAATAACTACTCAGGTGCCACAATATATGCAGCTGGTTCAAGAGCAATTGCATCTAAGGCGTCTGATTTAAGTTCTAATACCACAATAAATAACTGGGGAAACATAGAAGCAGCCAACTGGACAATTGAATTGGGGACTAATTCTACTTTGAATAATTATGGAAAAATTCTTATTCATGACTGGTCAACAAGTACTGATGATGCAATCATAATGTTGGGTGATAACAATACAGTGAATTTGTATGATGGCACAATAATTATGGGGGATCTTAATGCAAATTCTACTTCAGGAAGTACTTTAAATTTAGATCTATGTTCTTCTTACTATTTCAAAGTTGAAAGTTCATGGAACATCAACAATATATCTGGATGTGGAGAGTTAGTTTATAGCGGAGGCTTTGCTCAATCAGTATCAACATTATTTCAATCAGTTGCAGATGAAATAGGAGTTTTAAGAACAGATTTAATTAATGACGTCTATGATTTTGCAAAAGATAAGATGGAAAATAATGAAAGTTTTGGTTTACCGTTAAAATCTTATACAAAGAGAGAAAGAGGAAAATCCATCAACAATTTTGCAAGCAATGCTAGTGGTTTTGCTTTTGGTTTCCCAAGCGAAAGCGATAAAATTAAAGGTCATTTAGTTTTTAATATTTTAAATAATAACATTGATTTGCTTAACCAGAATATCAAAGATGAAACTTATCAAGTGGGTTTTTTTTTAGAAAATTTAAATGCCAAAGTAGTTTTTGGGTATCATGATTATAATGGCGATCGTACTCGACTGAATAATACTGTTACCGGAGGCATAGAATCTAATAAACAAGACCACAAATCATTTTCATCAATCATTGGAACTAATTTTTCTAAGAAACTTAATAACAATTCATACATAGAGTACAAACTAGACTCAAATATTGAAGGTTTTTTTAATCATGAAGAATCTGGCCATGTAAAATGGCAAAGTCGTATTTTAGGCCAACTTATGGGAGATGTGACCTATGGTTGGTCAACTTTACCAAAAAATAAATTTAAATTTAATCCTGAAGTAACCTTAGGTTATAGAACTATTATTAATGGAAAGAACCAAAAAATACACCTTTAACGGAAATAAAAAGAATTTTGATGGAGGAGTAAAAGAAGATTTTAATACCAAACTTTCTTTAAAAACAAACTATTCTTTTAATAAAAACACAAATTTATTCTTGAATACTTCTGCAAAAAAAACAAACTCTAAGCAAGAAACCTATTCTTTAAATATTGGCTTTAAAAGTATATTTTAATTTTTAAATACTGCTTTCTCTAATTAGCAGAGAAAATATATTTTTGATAAATTTAAAAAAGGGACTATAGCGATATCCGTCCACATGAACATATCCTGGAAGTTGCCATTCAATTGACGAAACTTTATTAACCAACTGAAAAGTTGCCTGGTAGTGTGCTGTTTCAGGTCTATTTTCGTATTCGCCAGACACAAACGCTCTTGTTGCAATTGGTCCACCATAATTTGAAGATAAAGCAAGATAGGGTAGAACCGATACAGCTGAAAGATCTAGATTTTGTGAAATTAATTTAACTTTAGAATGCTGACCATCAAAAGGAATAAATACAGCATGTTCTTTTATTTTAAATCTATCTATTTCACTTTCTTTTACAAATCCAACAACACTTCCGGTTCCATATTTAACAATTCCCATTAATTCATCCAAATTACTAACCCATTGATTAATTGATAAGTCGGCAAAATTTTTAATTCTTCCATCAACAGGAGACTTGATTAAAAATTTAGAATGGATTTTATTTAGACCATCAAGCTCTGCTTGTAAGGCTAGTAAACTTTGTTGTAGTGTCATATATTGATCTAGATTGCCTGCTGATCTACTTAAACCTTTTATTTTTGTTTTAGTTAACTGAATTTTTCTTCTTATACTTCTGATATTTAAATCTAATTCGGGTGAGTATAATTTTATTAATTCTTGACCTTTTGTGACAATTTCATCTTTATTTACAAAAATTTCTTTAATTTGTGCAGGATAAGGTGAATATATTTTTGAATATTGTTCTGAAATATAAACTGCTGGGAGTTTTAATGATGATTTCCATGGTAACAACAAACCCAAAATTAAAATTGTTAAAATAACATAAAGTCTTTTTGTTTCTTTGTTTAATTTAATTTCAGATCTTAAGTTAGACCAATGTTTTATTTCATTAATTATGGGTTTTAAAATAAACCAATATATTTCAATGACAAATAATAAAATTCCTAAAACTTTAAAAGCTAGATGGTAAACTAGAAATGCAATTCCTAAAAATATGAAAAATCTATAAATCCATGTAAACCAGGCATATATGATAAATGTCCAACGTCTAGAAGGATTTAGTTCTTCTGGAGGTGAATGATTTAATCCAAATAATATTTCTCTTAATTGCCATCTTGCGAGTGCAAAAGATCTTGGTTGCAAGTTTTCTGCTTTTAACCAATCAGCAAAAACATAATAACCATCAAATCTCATAAATGGACTTACGTTAATTGCTAAGGAAGAAATCCAACTTGTTGTAGCAATAAAAAAAGCTACACTTTTAAAACCACCGTCAGGTAATATTGCCCAAAGAAAAGTTGCAATTAATGCTAAATGGAGTTCAGTTAAAATACCTGCAAAATTTATAATTAATCTTTCTCTATGATTTCTAAGACGCCATGCATCGGTTGTGTCTGTATATAAAAATGGGAAAAATACCAAAAATGCAATTCCAATTGCAGAAACTCTACAGCCAAAATATTTTGCAATATAACCGTGTCCTAGTTCATGTAATGATTTTACAAAAATTAAAGTAACAAGATAAAGCATCAAACCCTTAAACGAGAAAAAATACATAAAAGTATTTAAGAAGGTTTCAAATTGCTGAATAACAAGGCAAATTCCAATAAAACCTAAAATATAAATGATGTTTCTATATCTTTTTGACCCAAGAGCCCTTACATACTTGAGTGTTCTTCCTAACCATTCATCAGGTTTAATTAATGGAATTTTAAAAAATAAGTAGCTGTGAATTAAAAAATATACCCAATTTTTTTTTTGAGCATTTTTCTGTTGTAAAAGTAAATTTGTACTTTGGCCTCTTGGTTGAACAATTAAATTGTTTAGCTGAAGAAAATTAACAAAACTTTTGATTTCTTCGCTATTTGTTTCAATTCCTTCTTGATTAATTTTTTTCTCAAATGATTTGATATCTTCGCCTGCTCTCCAATTTTTAATCAGCCGGAAAGCAGTAAGACCTAAAGTAAAATATTTATTTCTTAATGCATCATACAAAAGCCATGCTGGAGACCCATCTTCTCTACTGTTTCCTCTAAATATTTCTAAATCTTCTCTTAAATATGGAATAATCATACGCCAATTAGTTGTCGGACAAATGTGATGGGTTTTCTAAATAAATAATAAAATAGCATAACTCTAGAACCATATACTTTCGCAGTTCCCCTAAGACCAATTCTTGGTATTTTTTTATTTCCTTCAAAACTTGAAACTAATTTATAAGACAAAACTTCTTCTGGAGATAATTCAGGCTCATATGTTGATCTTAAAAGTTTTCCTTTATATGGACTAATAGGATTAACATCCAAAAATACTCTTACCTTTGAATTTTCTTTTATAACTATAGAATCTTTAACAGGTAACCAAATTAAAAATTCAATTTCTTTTGGATCTGCAATAGTTAGTATTTTTTCTCCAACAGCAACAGGTTTTCCTTGCCAATCTAATTTTCTATCAACGATTGCTACTCCTTTTTGTTCTGAATAAATTTTAGAATTTTTTAGCTTTTGTTGTGCAGATTGAACTTCTGCTTTTTTTAAATCTACTCTAGCAACAAGTTCAGCTAATCTTGATTTTTCTTCATTATCTGTAAAAGAAGACTGTCTACTTCTAAGTAGTTCTGTTTCTGCAAGACGCAATGATTGTTTTGCTAGATTAAAATCATTTAACAAATCAGTGTCTTCTAAAATAACTAATAAATCTCCTGATTTTACTTTATCATTATTGTTTGCAATAATTTTTTTAACAACGCCATCAAAAGGAGAAGTTATTAGGTAAGGATTTTTTGCAACAACTTCAACAGGCGCTGTACTTGTCATTCGAATTGGAAAAACAAGTATTAAAAAAACTATACCAATTATGATCCAACGTTTTCTTCCTGAAAAATTTTTATTTAAAAAATCTTTAATTGAATAGTTAGATAAAAAAGTATTATAAGCATGACCATAAGTTCTTGATAAATGTCCTAGTAATTCACTTTCATTTTCTTTAAATGGATCGTTTCTAGATAAAATTAAATATCCTTGTAGACCTTTTTGTGGAGAAAAAATCGGAACACATAACAAGTATTGAGGAATGTTATTTGGTTTTTTTCTTTTCATTGGTTTTGTAAATTGTTCCAAATCAATTAATTCAATTTCCTTTAAATCTTTAAGAGACTTATCATTCATGACATCTTCAACAAATGTTACAAGCGGCGCTGTTCTATCAACTGTTGCAATATCAGAAATTGCATTTACATGATATTTGTCAGTAGGAGATTTAAGTAATAAGAAAGAGTTTGTGTAATTAATAATTTCTCTTGTTTCATTAACTACTAAAAAATTTAACTCATCTCTGTCTCTAGCTTCTCTGGCTTTCTTTTCAAGTCCAATTAATCTTGCTATTTTTATGTTTTTATCTTCGCTCAAAATTTAACAATCCCACTCATTCCAGGAATTAAACTCTCATATTTTTCATTAAACTGAGCCTTTAATTCAATTGTTTGACTTACAGCATCCACTGCAGCGCCTAAACTAATTACTTTTGCATCAAGAACTTCACCTGTTTCATCGATGATAATTTTCACAGGATAACCTTTTTTTAACCACTTCAGCCACTTACTTGGAACAACAACGGCTGCTTCTAATAATCCATCACCAACGATATCCATCAATGGTTGTCTTTGTTCAATACTTGTAAATACGTTTGTATAAACATCCATAACCTTTCCATTGTATGGAGCAAGAATATTGCATCTTTCAACATTAAGTTTTGCAATTGATAATTCTGCTTCTGCTTTTTTAAGCGCAGACTCTGATAATTGATATTGAAGTTCACCTATAGACCTCATGTCTAAAAGTTCTTTATCATTTTTTAATTGTATCTTAGCACTTTTGTGATCAGCTTTAATTACATCTAATTGGGCTTTGTATAACTTACAGTCGAAACTGATTAATACATCTCCCTTTTTAAATGCATCTCCCATTAAAAAATTTATTTTTTCAACACGTGCAGCAATTTCACTTGAAATAGAAACTTTTTCTGTTGCCGTAACCAAAGTTCTTGCTTCTTTTACTTCTACTTCTGTAGTCTCAGAAAAAGCAGAGGTTGAAAAAATTAATAAAATTGTAATAAGTAAAATTCTCACGTTTTTAATAAGTTGTATTTTATAAATTGTTTATTATTTGGGAACCGTAATTATCTAAAATGTTTTGTTCTTTTAACAATTGATCACTTAAAGGTATAAACATTGTATCGTTATTTAATAATTTTTCTGTTGTTTTTGGACTTGCATCAGAAAAATTAATTTCAATATCTTTAACTGTTAATTCTCCATTTTCATTTTCTATAATAACTTTAAGCTCTATCTTCTCCATGTTTTCTGGTGGATTGGCAATAATTTCACCGCTAATCGGGTTTAATTTAATCCAGTTTGGTATTTCTTTGCCATCTTTTAAAACTACTTTAAGGCTTTTAAAGTTTGTCTTAATTTCATCTGAAAGCTCAACTACAAAATCATTATTTCTTAAATTTGGTTTTAGTTTTAAAAATTCGTTAGGCTTAATTTTTTTTACAACATCCTCAAAATCTTTATTTTCATTAATTGCATCTGTAGTTGTTTTATTTACAGATCCATCTTTATTAACAGATTTTAATTTTATTGATCCATCTTTGTTAACTGTGATTTTTCCTTTTGCTATTTTTCTTGATTCTTTTAATATTTCTTTATCTTTTGCAATTTTCTCAGGATCAATAACAACGGTTACCTGTTTTTTATTATTGTCTACATCTACTGCGATAATTTTAAATTCAACTAGCTTTTCGCCTTTTGGAATATTTATTTTAGTTTTTCCTGTTTTGGGATCAACTTCAATCCATTCTGGCAATGAGGATCCATCTATCATTTCTCCGTAATATTTTTGAACCTCTTTACCTTCGTCGTTAAAAACTTTAAATTTAACTTTTAAACTCTTGTCAGTAAAATTAGTTTTAAGTTTATTTATATCTTCTGTGCCTTCTTTAATATCTATAGAACCAGATTCAGCAACTAAATCTACAAGTTTTAAACCTTGATTAAATTCAGCACTTCTGTTTATTGATGATTTAGCTAGTTTAAATTCTTTTAGCAAAAGTCTTTTTGCTTTTTTAAGTTTTTTTCTTTCTTTTTTTAATTCTTTTTTTTGCTTTTTAGCTTCTTTTCTTTCTTTCTTAGTTTCTTTAATCGCTGTAGTAGTTGTGTCTTCTGTTCCTGAAATAGTAATGGTTAAAGTTGCTGTATCTGTTGTTGCTCCATCCCAAACTGTATATGTAAAAACGTCTGTTTCACTAGATCCAGAACCTATATCATCCGCTGCATCTTGGTCTGCTACATAAGTGTAGGATCCATCTGCACCAATGGTTAAAGTACCATATGTTCCAGTTACTGAAGTTCCGCTACTATTATACGAGCTATGTAATGCAACGCTTGAAGCAGAACCTCCGCTTGGTTGGATAACAGTCACAGTTAAAGTATCATGATCATCTACATCTGTATCATCAGCAACTAAAAGACTAGAACCTGAACTTCGCGTAACTGTTTCATCTACATTAACGCTATCTGTGTCATTAACTCCAGCTGGTGTATCGTTAATACCTATTACTGTTATTTCTATAACTCCAGTATCTGTTCCACCGTTTCCATCAGATACTGTATAATTAAAAGAGTCTGTTACTACATCGCCTGCATCTAAATCATCAGCAGCTGATTGGTTTGCAACATATGTATATGATCCATTAGCATTTAATGTTAATTGACCATAAGTTCCTGTTAAGGCAGAACCCACCGAACCAGCCGCAGTACCACTACCCTCAGAAGAACCAGTTCTATAAGAAGCAACTGTTAAAGTATCACTATTGGCATCAGTATCATCTCCTAAAATATCACCGTCGTGTTCTCCTGTAACATTTTCAACCAAATTAAATGGACTAACCAATGTATGTTGCTCAACTTCTCCTTGGGAATAATCATTATGAAACATTTTTGTTCCGTCATGACTAAAGGCCATAGCTGTTATATTGTAAGAGCCAGGATAAGTTACTGCGTAATTACCAACATAAGTTTCTGAAGAAATATCCCAAGCTGTACTTAATTTAAATTCGTGAATATCATCATCATCACTTGATACTAAAAACATCCTAGTTCCATCGGCATTAAACCCCATTCCTTGTAACCAATCACCAGCATCAGAAACTGATTGTTCGGTAGCTGAACCTTTGCTAGCTGGATCATAAGCTGTACTCAAAGAATATTCTGCAACTGTATCACCGTCGGTGTCCAAAACAAACATTTTAGATCCGTCATTGTTAAATTTAATATCTCTTGGGTTAAAATTTGATCCAAGATCAGTTGTTGCTATGTGGTCATCAGTAGCATCAACACCAGCGAGACTATAAGGTGTACTTAATTCCCAACTATCTATATTATCATTTATAGCTCCAACAACATAAATTTTAGTACCATCAGAATTAAATGTTACTCCTTGAGGCGCAGTATCCTTTGCACTTATACTTAATGCTCTATCATGTGAAGCCGAAGAAACATCCCAAGCTGTGCTTAATGTATATTCGTTAATTTCATCTCCATTAATACCAACAATAAACATTTTGGTACCATCAGGATTGAATTTTAAACCTGTAGCGACGGTTTCTTCATCGCTTATATCTAGTGGAGTCCCAGTAGAAAGTGCTGCTGTTGTAATATTGTTTGCGCTAGCGCCATCGCTAACTGATAGAGTTGCATCCTCATTAATAGTTCCTGTGTTATTAGCTGCAACAGGATCATTAGAATTATAAATTGTAATAGTTAAAGTTGCGGTATCTGTAGCTGTTCCATCTGAAACAGTATAGTTAAATACATCTGTAACTGTTCCTGATACTGAATTAGCAGTAGATACATAAGTATAAGACCCATTAGCATTCATTGTTAAAGTTCCATAAGTACCAGATAAAGCTTCGCCCAGAGTTCCTGCTGTACCAGATCCTTCTGTTCCACCTGTTCTAAATGAAGCGACTGATAAAGAAGCGCTGTCATCAGCATCACTGTCTGAGTGAGAGCCGGAGCTTGTATTAATAACATCTCCTGAATGTTCACCGGTTGCATCATAAGATCCTGAAACGTTAGCATTGTCTCCATCACTTACTGTTAAAGTTTTACCTTCTTGAATATATCCGACATCGTTTTGAGCTACAGGAGCATCATTTACTCCTAAAACTGTAATTGTAAGTGTGGCTGTATCTGTTGCTGTTCCATCTGAAAGGGTATAGGTAAAAACATCAGTTACGCTGTCTCCAGAGTCTAAATCATCCGCAGCTGATTGATCTGCAACATATTCATAACTTCCATCCGAACCAATAGTTAAAGTTCCATAAGTACCTGTGACCGAAGTTGCAGAGCCATGAGAATATGTATAATCACCTACTGCAGTTGCAGAACCTGCTGAACTATGTTGAATATGAGTAACTTCAATTGCATCACTATCAGCATCACTATCAGAGTGAGAACCTGAACTGGTATCCATTATATCTCCAGAGTGTTCACCATTTGCATCAAAAGAACCTGAAACGTTTGAATTTGAACTATTTGCAACTGTTAAAGTTGCATCTTCATTTACTACCCCTACATCGTTTTGTGCAACAGGAGCGTTATTTGCTACTTCGCCTTTAACTAAGATCCTAGCATAATCTCCCCCTCCAGTATTTTTTGCAGCAACGTGAAGAGTTCTGTTGTCGGTGCCACCTACCGCAAACCAATCACCATTCTTTGAACTTGCAGCGTTACCGTAACCCCAGTATGAACCTCCACTATTTTGGAAAGAACGCCATTTAATAGTTTCAAAACTCCTATTTGAATTATTCAGGGGATCTGGATAAGTGCTATTATTTGAATTATGAAGATCTACATTCCCTGTGTTAGAAGATGCTGTAACAGTTTGATCACCGTCAATTAGTATTCCAATAATTTCACGATCAAATACTACTTCAGCTATTTTATTATGTCTGTCGCTGTTGTTACCGAAATGTGAGTCTAACGCTACCATATAAACATCCATTGGGCCCTCGTCAGCATCATCACTAGAACGCGTTGCTTGTAGTTTATAATCAGCAGAGTCTGTTGTATTAATATCAACGTCATAAGTACTACCTTTCCACGTGGCTTCACCTATATTTCCTGAGCTGGGAGAGTCAGGTCTTCTTGCTGTTAAGCTACCACTAGTAATTCCTGTTTTTTCCAAAACTACTGTAAATCTATCTACTTCATTAGCATCACTAGTATCACCTGAACCAAATGTTCCTGAATTGTAAGTAATATAATGGTCCTGCCATAAATCACTGTCACTAGGGTTATGATCTCTTGAAGATTTAAAATCATAGGCATTTCTGTCTGCAGTACCTGTAAAAGCAGCCATTGCTCCTCTGATAGATGTTATTCCATCTACACCAACAGTGACTGAAGCTGCATTTGAGGATTTGGTCGCAGTTCTATACATAGCAAGATTATGTTGATAATCAGTCTGGTTAATATTTTTTGTATCAATATGTCCAACTTTGATTTCAAGTTCCCAGTCACCGCTCTTACCTGTAACATCATCTGATGCAGCAATATCTGCTTTAGTAATTTCTGAAATTTTACTGATTAAAGTCTTTCCACCTTCTGTACTTGCAACATTACATCCATAGAATAAAATATCTCCATCGTCAGTTAAACATTGACCAATGGATCTCAACGTTTGGTTGTATGATTGAATAGTATCATTTGATAGTGTTGCATTACCAAATAAAATTTTACCAGCACTACCATGTCCTATAATATGTAATGAGGAAACATCACAATTTTTATTTAAAACTTTATCAATTTTCTTAAACCCATCTTCGCTAGATTGAATTAAATAAACTTCTGTATCTTCATTAAAAGCATCTATTAATGTTTGATAATCTTGTACTTGTGAGTCTATAAATACTACCTGTTTTCTTTCATTTCTTTTTTGATCTCTTGTAACTTGATCAAACGGAATTATTTTTGATTTATCATCAACTTTATTTTCAGAAAATTTTGTAAGTTTTTTTGAATTTTTTTGTAAAAATTTATCCTGATTTCTATCATCAATTAAATCTAAAAAAGTTGAAGCTCCAGCTCCATCGAGCATTATTCTTTGCTCCAAAGCTTCTATAAAAATCTTCTTTTTTCTGTCATGATTTTTCATCGGAGATATCTTAATCGAATAAAACAAAACATAAATTAGAAATTATCATTCTAAATGCTCAATAAACCAACATATAATGGACAATTTTTCAGATTTGCCTAAAATGGACATAATTATATTTATTAAACTAAAAATTGAATTAAGTTCTGCGCATGAATTATTTTGGTAAAATTATAGGATTACTTTTGTTTGGTTTTTTGGTTGCTTGCACAAGAAGCCCTGAACCAGTTAGTTTGCTCAAGTCTGAAGAAAGAGCTAAGGCAGATATTTCAAAAATTGAGCAAATTAAAAAAGACAATCAGTCATGGGAAGAAAATCTTGAGATCGATTTATACACAGCAATAGCACTTGCAATTAAAAATAACAAAGAATTAAAAATAAGATTATTAGAATCGGCACTTGCAAATAGACAACTGGAGAAAATAAAATTTGAAATGTTGCCATCACTTGCAAGCAATGCTGGCTATTCAGCAAGTGAAAATTACACTGCTACTTCTAGTGCTACTGTTACAGGTGATGAAGCTGGAAGCATGGGGAGTTCTTATTCGATTTCAAGACAAAGAGACATCAATACTCAAGATATAGGATTTACTTGGAACGCTTTAGATTTTGGTTTGTCTTACATTAGAGCTGGACAAAATTCTAATCGTTATTTGATAGCTGAAGAAATGGAAAGAAAAGCAGAACATAATATTGTTAGAGAAGTTATTAAATCATACTGGAATACTTTATCAGCTGATAAATTAATTAGAAAATATGATCCATTATTAAAAGAGGTTGATAAAGCTTTAAATGACTCTCAGAAAATTGAAGAACTATTATTAACAAAACCAATGGATGCTTTATTGTATCAAAAAGAATTATTAGACATTCAAAGAGCTCTTCAATCACAAAAACAAATGTTTATAGATTCTAGAATTCAGCTTGGAGTTTTAATGGGTTTACTGCCTAATCAAAAATTTAAAGTTGTTCCAACTAATGATCCATTAACTGTTTTGGACATGAATCTAAAAGGAATGGAAGAGTATGCTTTGGTTCACAGACCAGAGCTGATAGAAAGTCATTATGAAGAAATAATATCAGTGCAAGAAACAAAAGCTGGCATGGTTTCTTTACTGCCAGGATTAAATTTTAATGCTGCTTGGACTCATTCATCTAATGATTATCTATTGAACAAAACAAATTTTGAATATGGCTCAACGATGGGAGCTAATTTATTAAATATTTTCGTTTATCCAAAATTAAAAAAAATTAATGAAACAAACACTGAAGTTATTAAAGAAAAAAGATTAGCTTTATCTATGGCTGTTCTGTCTCAGGTTCATCTAGCAAATATTGATTATGCAATGGCATTAGAAGAATATGATACGGCAGAAAGATATTATCAAGTTTCGAGAAAGATAACTGAACAAGTTAAAAATGCCCAAAAAATTGCAAGATTTGGAAACTTAGAATTAATAAGAGAGAGGGCAAGTCTTTTAGTTGCCGAACTAAGATATGACATTGCTTATTCAAAATTACAGCATTCTATAGGTAAAATTTATACTTCTATTGGTCTTGATGTAACTAAAGAAAACGTAAAAAAATTAGGTTTTAGAGATTACGCTTCAATTATTAAAAATAACTTTAAGTCTAGCGGTAAAAAATACTATGCAAAAGTTAACAATCCAATTAAAAAACAAAATCCAGTCGCTAAAAAACATAGTGATGACAACGTAAGTCAATTTTCCTTTGCTAAAAATACTTTTAACTTAGGTGGAGATGGTCGAGTAATTTATGATGCCGTTCAAAGCAACGGCAAACCTTTGCCTTTATGGATAAGCTTTTTACCCTCTCAAAGAATGTTTTTAATAAATAAGTCTGAAAAAGATAATACAGAAGAATTAAAAATAACTGTTAGCGCTAAAAATATTAATGTTAGGGTTGAGGACAGCTTTAACCTATTAGTTGACCCAGAATTAAGAGCCATGAGAATAAAGCAAGAAAAAAATTTAGAAAAACAAAGAAAATTAGCGAAAAAACAAAAGCAAGAGGAAATCAAAAGAAAAAAAGCTGCAAAACTATTAAAAGAAAAGAAAGAAAAAGAAGAAGCTGAAAGGTTGGCAAAAGAAGAAGCTGAAAGATTATTGCAAGAAAAGAAAGAAAAAGAAGAAGCAAGAAGGTTAGCAAAAAAACAAGCGGAAGAATTATTTGAGAAACAAAAAGAAGAAGCAATATTGTTAGCAAAAAATCAAAAAGAAGAATTAATTAAACAAAAAAAACAAACTGAACTCAAACTTATTGAAGAAAAAAAACAAAAGGAAGAAAAATTAACAGTTCTTAAAACAGGAAAAAAAATTAAAACAGATCAAGAAATAAAATTAGCCAAACTTGCTGACTCTTTAATGGATGAGATAAAAGAAATAGATTTGTTTGAAATAAAAAAAGAAAGCACCCCTCTAAAAGTAGAAACAGTAGATTTTAATAATCTATTTACCCAAATAGATTTTGAAAAAAATCTTAAAGATTCAGAAAAAATTGAAGAAATAATAAATAATGTTTTTGAACCATTAGATTTAGAAACTAAAATCGCATTAACAAAAATAATATTAGAAGGGGCAATGGAAACCGCAATTACAAAAAAAAATGAGATCAGTAAGAATATAGTCAGTCTAAACAAAAATGAGGAGATTAATAATAAATATAATAATCAGATATTATTCTTAGAAAGATTATTAGATCATGCGGGAATTGATTATAAAAAGAGACAAGACATTAATGAAACAAATTAAAATTAAAATAAATTCAAATGTTAAAGAAGTTAAAGGAAATTTATTTAAAAAAAAAAATATTCTTAAAGTTAAAGTTGGAAACGTTATAAAAGGCAAAGTCAATTTGAAAAAAAAATAAAACAAATATAGGTTTTTAATTTAACGCTAGACCCTTAGAGGTAAATTAATTTTAAAAAGTAGACAACTTCAAAGAGACCAAAATATATTAAAGTAAAAATATACAATCCAAGAAAACATTGTAAGCATAGTAGAAAAGATTAATGCAAGGCCGACTAAAGTATCTTGATTTATTTTTTTGCGCCATTTTTTTGGAAAAAAGTTTAATGAATATGCATAAACAATTATAAAAACATTTAGCGACGATACAATTACATTAAAGAATAAAAACTTTTCCATTAAAATAAGAAATATTTAATTTGATTTGCAAAAATAATATAAACAATACATCCAATAATAATATAAGGTCCAAAAGGAATTTCTGACGACATTTTTTTAGATTGATTAATTAGTGAAGGAACAACAATTATTAAAGCAACAACAGAAGATATAAATATTGTAAAAGGAATGCTAACCCAGCCAAACCAGAAACCTATCACAGCCATTAATTTAGCATCTCCCAAACCCATTCCATCTTTTTTTCTAATATTTTTATAAAAAAAAATAATCAACCAAATTATTGAATAACCAAATAGACCACCAATTAAAGAATTAATATAATTTGGAAAAATTGTTTGATTTAAATTTGGATCAAAAGATTTTAAAAATCCTATAGCCATTAGCGGAAAAGTTAATACGTTTGGAATTATAAAATGTTTTAAATCAATAAAGAAAATAATAATAAAAAAAATACTTAAGATTAATAATAATAAAGTTGTAATTGATATTCCATAAAGATGAAAGATTACAACAAAGCTAATAGCACTTAATAATTCAACAACTAAATACTGAAAACTTATAGGCTTAGTGCATTGTCTGCATTTACCTTTTAAGAATAAATATGAAAAAAAAGGAATATTATCAAACCATTTAATTTTATTTTTACAATTAGGGCAAAATGACCGTCCTTTAGCTACGTTACCATCGTTTGGAAGACGGTATATACAAACATTGGAAAAACTTCCCCATAGGCTTCCTAGAATAAAGAATGCGATATATAGCACGAATTATATTTTTATTTGTGAAGCTAATTGCAAAATTCCATCCAAACAGTACTGTACAAACATTACAGCATCTTGAATGTGTAAATAGAAGTTTGGTGAATTGATAATAATCTCCATGCTTGTTAAAAATATCAAAAAAAGGATAAAATGCAAAAGATAAAATATGTTCTTTAAACCAAAAAAATCAGAGCCAACAAAACAAGAGTCCACATCGAGTAAAGATCTAGCAATCATTACTCAAATGAACCAAGAATTTGCAACATCACTTGATTTAACTGAAACATTACAAACAGCTTTAGAGGTAATAATAAAAAGAATAAATGCACAGGCTGCAAATATTTTTTTAATTGAAGAAAAGAAACAAGTATTTCAATGCATAGCATCTAAACACCAAGCTTATCTTGATGAATATGAAATCCCTTTAACACAAGGGGTAATGGGAAAAGCAGTTTTGCAAAAAAAATGTATTAGAGTTGGAGATGTAAGAAAAGATGTAAGAGAAATTGCTGAATTTTATTTTGATTTAGATAATAAAACAAATTTTACAACATATTCTGTGCTCTGTGCACCTTTGATTGCAGCAAATGAATGTATTGGAGTGATTCATTGTTTAAATAAAAAAACAATTGATAAATTATTTCAAGAAGAGGACAGAAAATTATTAGAAACCCTTTCTGCGCCTGCTGCACTTGCTATTAGAAATGCTCGGATGGCCAAGGAACTTATAGATAAAAATAGAATGCAAAAAGAAATTGAAATAGTAGG
This sequence comes from uncultured Pelagibacteraceae bacterium, assembly GCA_902551215.1. Lineage (GTDB taxonomy): Bacteria > Pseudomonadota > Alphaproteobacteria > Pelagibacterales > Pelagibacteraceae > Pelagibacter. The sequence goes on from CACDCI010000002.1 coordinate 29,762, forward strand.
CGAGATACAAAAAACTTTATTATCTAAAAATAAAAAAGAACCTTTCCCTATTTCAGGAATAAATATACCAGCAAAAATTGTATCAGGAGACTTTTATAATTTTTCTGAATTAGGAGATGGCAAATATGGATTTGGTGTAGCTGATGTATCAGGAAAAGGAATTAAATCGTCTCTCTTAATGTCAAAAGCATCAAGTCTGTATCGATGTTTAAGCAAAACAATGTTCTCGGCTGCAGATCTTCTAGATTTATTAAATAAAGAAATTTGTGAAACGGCAGCAAGAGGAATGTTTGTAACAATGTTGGTTGGAATATACGATAGTAATAAAAAAGAATTACTTCTTTCGAATGCTGGACACGAACCACCTTTAATTTATACAAAGGATGGAAAATTTTCAAATCACACTGAAGCAGGGCCACCTTTAGGAATTATGTCTAAAATAAAATATAAAGAAACAATTTTACCTTTTTCAGAAAGCTCTATGTATATTTTTACCGATGGAATCACCGAGATCAAAGATCCGAATGGCGAAATGTTAGGCGCTGAAGGTTTTCAAAATTACATAAAAAAATACCAATCCACACCTACTAATGAAAGATTAAAAATTATTATTGAGGATATTGTAAAGTCAGGTAAAATTCAGAAAGACGATTTAACAATAGTTGTAATAGACAGCAAATAAAGAGATGAGCATAACAAAAATAATGTTTTTTATTGCAATAGTATTAAGCATAGTGCTTTACTGGGCAGCTTCAAGTGTTTGCAGATATAATTTTGCACTCGAAAAAAATACAGAAATTTTAAATATTGTTACACAAGAGATAGATCCTACTTTGGGGAATGCAAAAGTTTATTATTATGAAGAATTAAATTGTAGTGAAGTAGATTTAGATTGGGACATAGATAGAATTGTGAGAAATTTTCATACTTTAAATGTAATTATTTATCAAGAGCTCACTACCGATATTAGAGGTAATCCAAATTAATAATTTCTCGAAACAGAAATTTGATTTGATAGGATTAGTTAAACGGATCAAAAAAAAATACTGAAATCACCAATTCTTTAAAAATTTTTAAAAAACATAAGATAAAAGACCTATAATGGGAAAAAGTATTGATTGTACCTAATTTAGGTAATAAAATACCTATTACAGGGAGCATAAAAACTATTATGAGTTCACAAAAAACTACAATGGGCATAAATAAAGTTATTTCTTTTGAGGAAGCTACAAAAGAAAAGGGGCAAACAGAACCTCTTTTTTCTCAAGGGCTTTACCATTGGGTAATGTTTATTATCTCTTTATATACAAGAGTGCGTGAAAATTTAAAAATGGACTTTGAATCATTTGCTATACTTCAAGTTGTTGTTAGTCATTCGCTTTATCAAATAAATAAAACAGGAGCTAAAACATTTACAGAGCTTGAAGATCAGATGACAAAGTTTGCACAAAATAAAAAAATGAAAAATAACAAGTTAACTTTTGCAAGTATTTCAGATGTTTTACAGCTTCCAAGAGAAACAGTTAGAAGAAAAGTATTAGGTCTAAGTAAAAATAATATTTTACTGGGCAATACTGAAAATGGAATTAAACTTGGACCGGCTTACAAAACAATTTACAAAGAATTTGTTACAGAAACTACTTTAGACTTAGGTACATTGATGAAAAAGTTTAAAAAGAGTGGAGCACTAGAACATTTATTGGAGATAGATATAAAATAATGAGTAAATTTTTTTATGCACTGTATGATTTAGCAAATTCAGCTTACACTATGATTGTTATAACATTTGTTACGTCAGCTTACTTTGCAAATCAAATAGTAGGAGATCCACAAGTAGGAGCAGCTTACTGGCAATGGACTGCAGGCATTTGTGGAATTGTAATTGCACTGACTGGACCTTTCCTTGGAGCCTTAGCAGACAAAAAACCAAAAGGTAAAATAAATTTTTTGCAAATGTTTACTCTACTGTGCATCTTTACAACTTGTTTCTTCTGGTTTGCTAAACCAAACTCAAATTATATTTTGTTTACTTTAATTATTTTTTTTATTTCAAACTATTGTTACGAAGTTGGATCTATATTTTATAATTCATTATTAAAAAAATGTTCAAATGAAAATAATATTGGTAAAACTTCCGGCTTTGGTTTTGCTTTAGGTTATATTGGATCTGTTCCAATAATATTATTAACTTTATATTTATTTGTTTTACCTGAGCGAGTTCCTTTTGGTTTAGATAAAAATAATTTTGAACATATCAGATTCATTCCTATTCTAGTTGCATTTTGGTTTTTCTTTTTTTCTTATCCAATGATTTACTATTTCAAAAAAAAAATCTCTTACGAAGATAATTATGATTCAGTTCCGGCATTTAAAAAAATAATTGAAATAATTTGGCAAAATAAATTTACTTCTACTGGAAAGTTTCTTTTAGCAAGAATGATTTACTCTGACGCTTTAATTGTACTTATAGCAGGTGGCGGTGTATATGCCTCAGGTGTTTTTGGTTTTACTCCAGGTGAATTATTAAAACTTGCAATTGTTGGAAACATAGTTGCATTCATCGGAGTTTTGATTGGTGGATATTTAAATGATAAACTTTCATCTAAAATAATTATTTTAACTTGTATTGCAGTACTAACAGCTACAGTTTTCTTCGGCTCTATGATTGCACAAACAAAAAATGAATTTTTTTATAATGTTATGGTCATTTCTTTTTTTATTGGCTCTATTCAAAGTGCAAGCAGAGTAATGATGACAAATTTATTAAATAAAAATGATTTAGGAAAAGGTTTTGGTTTGTTTAGCTTCTCAGGAAGAATTACTGCATTTGCGGGACCATTAACAGTTGGAACTTTAACTTATTTATATTCACAAAGAATTGGCTTCTTATCAGTATCTATTTTTTTTATTTTAGGATTTATGCTGATGATGTCTGTTAAAAATGTATAATTATTAAAAAAAAGTAATTTTTAATTTAATTTCTACTAAAAATTGAAATTTTATAAAAAATTTTTACTTTTTTTAATTTTTTAAGATACAACTTTTAATATTTGTCAAATTTTGACCCTTTGGAGTTAATTATTTTACAATTTTAGCTCTAGTATTTTGCATTTTTAAAAAAATTACTTTACTCTAACACAATAATATTTTACTCTAACACAAAAAATCTATTTTAGATTGAAAAGTTAAAAAATGTTGATTTTATTGTGTTTTTTAAAAATTTAAAAATTTTTTCACTCTAACACAATGTCTTAAAATAAAATTGTGTTAGAGAATTCTATTTTTGTGTTAGAGAATTTAAAAAATATAAAAAAAATTATAAAAATTAATTATTTTAATTAAATTAAAAAAAATATTGATTTTATTAGCTTATTAGTCATTTTATATAATTTTCACCCAATATGAGCATACAACTTATAATTATGTGTTAGACATTTTTCTATTTTGTGTTAGAGATTCGTATGTTTGTGTTAGAGAATAAATATATTTTATAAAATTATGAATGAAGACGATCAAGATAAAAAAAATATAGAGGATATAGAGAATAAAAAAGAAGAAGAAGTTAAAAGAGAAGAAAATCAATCTCAAGGAGAATCTTCTCAAAATGATGCTCAATCTTCTGAATCTTCCACTCCATCTACTGGAAACAATGAAAATCAAGGTGAAGCACAATCAGAAGTAGAAGAAAAGAAAGAACATGAAGTAATTCACAAAAAAGATGGAAGGCTACATATATATGTAAGGCAAGATAAGTACAAAGGTGAACTAAAATCAAAAAATTGGGTTGGTAGACTTTATATTGATGGAAAACAAAAGATTTCTTCATCAGGAACTCCCAATTTGGATGATGCAATACCTATATTAGAGAAGTGGTTCGATGATGTTCATGCCAATAAAGCAAAAGAAGAAAAAACTTCTACTGAAACAGCGGACACAATAAGCGAACAACCATCAATTACACCAGAGCCAACAACGCCTCCAGTTGTAGAAACACCTAAACCAACAGAACCTGCTTCTACTGAAAGTGTTGTTACTCCATTGGAGAACAAAGAAACGACAGAAACTAAAACTTCTTCAAGTATTATTGAAAAGTTTAAAAATATTAAATTTAAAAAACCAAGTTTTGGCAAAAAAGATTCTGCACCAAAGATTGCTGCATCGGGAAAAAGTAATTTTAAACAAAAGATTGAAAACTTATTAAAAGCAAAACTTGGAAAAAAAACGGCTCAAGGAGAAGAAATTGTTGGAGTAGAACTTTCAAATAAAGAAATTAGATTAGCTCAAATTTCAAGTAATAAAGCAAATCAATGGGTTTTGGAAAAATTTTTTATTCATCCAGTTGATTTGGCAGAAGATGCTTCTGTATTAGACAATGCTGATAAGATGAGTGAAGAATTATCCCTTGCATTACAAAAGTCAAAAATTGCTACATCAAATGCAGCAATTGCAATTCCTGTAACAAGCGCAATTATCCGTGTAGTTACAGCGCCATTAATGAAAGATGAAGAGCTACAAAAAGCAATCGATACAAATTCTCTTTGGGAAAATTTAGTTCAGCTTACAGATAATTTAGATGATTATTCAATTTTTCATCAAGTAATAAATAGAAATGATAAAGAAAACACGATGGATATTTTATTTGTTGCGTCAAAATTATCTGACATTAATAGTTATACTTCTATAATTAAAAACAGTGGTCTTAACCCTGTAATCATCGATGTTAAATGTTTTGCATTAAAATCGGCAGTTGATCAAATTAATGTAATTTCTAAAAGTTCAGAAGATGCAAATTTAACAGCAGTATTGGAATTCGGTTTAGATGAAAATTATTTAATGATTTTATATGACAATAATCCAATTATTACTGATATTTTTTTAAGAAGTCAGGATAGAAAAATTTTAATGGAGTCACAAAACCAAGAAGAAAAAGAAGCGTTGGTTAGAAGATTTATTACACAAGTAAAACAAGCAGTTCAGGACTTCGAAACAAAATACGAAAGAAGAATTAGAAACATTAAAGTAGTTTCAAATTTATCTAATGTAGAAGACTTTTTATCAAGTTTTAGAAAAAATTTAGTTAACACTGGATTTAATTTATTTGATCCAATTGATGGTTTAAAAGTTCCTCAACAACTTGAGCAATCAGTTAATTTGCCAAATCGATCTTATCTATCAACAGTCATTGGACTTGCTTTTAGAAAACTTGATGTCTTTGGATATTATAAATTTGTAACTGCAGTTAAAAATATAAATTTATTACCGAATAGGGCTGGCATGATTAAGCAAAAGAAAATGAAAGCCTTTTCAAACTTTGCATTTACTGGTGTAGTAGGTGCAGTAGTAGGGATTTATGTAATTCTTTTTGCTTTATCTTTCTGGAATATTCATTCGTATAACAAAAAATTAGCTGATTATGAAAATGTTCTTTCCACGCACGTTGCTAAAACTAAAGAAAAAGCAAAAGTTGCTAAAGAACTAAATATAATTGCAACTACTTTACAATTAAGCAAAAGTTTAAAATCAAATAAAGAAATTAGTTATAGAATTTTAGCACAGATTGCAGGAAGCGTTCCTAAAAGAGTTAAATTTGAATCTGTAGAATATAATGGAAAAGACCAAGTAATTATAAAAGGTGTTGCTGCTAGCGACCAAGATATTTTAAAATTAATTAGTAATTTAAGTAGTAAAAAATTAATTAACCAAGCATCACTGGGGTCGATGAGTTTACCAAGGTCAAGTGCAGGAGGAGTGATGAAAAAGGGTTTTAAAGTTTTTGTTAAAGTTAAAAGAGGATAAAAAATTATGGATTTAAAAGAATTAAATAATTTAAATATGGATGATCTAAAAGCAAAAGTTTTAGCTTTTGTTGATAAAAAAACTCTTATTAAAGGTGGAATTGCTTTTGGTGCGATTGTTTTTTTTCTAATTATTTACTATTCAATTTTAAACCCAATTGTAAATACTAAAAAAGCGCAGCTTGCAGACATGACTCTGAAACAAGAAGAAATAGCTCAGTTTACAAGTGAAATAAAAGCACAAAAAAATAAAATAAAAAAACTTACTCCTAAATATAAAAATTATTCTACATTATTCCATACTAGAGCTGAAGTTGAAGGACTTTACCAAAGTTTGAGTCATTTTGCCGGACTTAATGGTTTAGTTATTTCAAAAATACAAAAAAAGAAACCAGCGGCAGTTTCAAAGGCTACTGCTCTAGCCAAGGGCAAAAAGAAAAAGAAAAAGAAAAAGAAAAAAACAAAAAAAGTGACAGCTAAAAATATAGCCTATTATAAAATTCCTGTGGATTTTGAAATTAAGGGTAATTTTTTAGGATATATAAAGTTTAAAAGAGCAATATCTCTGTCAAATAAGATGCTTAATTTTGACAAAGAATCAATAAAAGTGGTAAAAGGTAATACAACCGGTGCGATAAAAGTAAATGGAACTTTAACCATTGTGGGGCTAGCAGATGAATTTTTTTAAAATTATAATTTTATTTTTGTTTTTTACGATTATTAGTTCAGGCAATTTACTTGCAGAAAGTCATGATGAAGAACAAAATATTATTGATCAAGCAAAAGAGATTAATAAAGAGGTAAAAAAAAAACAAGCAGAAACCCAAGCAAATATTAATTCTGAAATTGGTGAAGAAGAACCATTACCTTTAAACGATCCTTTTGCGGGAGATTCTTCTTTAGGAAGCGGAACAACTGTCATTTCAGAAAGTGATACCGAGAAACGAGATGAGATGAGTTTATATAGATTTAAACTTGTTGGAATAATTGCGGGCTCTCATGAAAGCTATGCATCTTTAGTTAATGCGTCAGGAGAAGTTATAACTTTACAATTACATGAAGAATTGAGCGATGGAGTAAAATTGGTTGATCTGAGACTTAACGAAGCAATCTTTGAAAAGGAAGATGGAAAATACATGATAATTAATTTTAAAAATCAAATAAAGGAAACAGATGAATATTAAATTAATAATAAAATTTATATTGTTTTCTTTTTTAATTTTAATTTTAAATGGATGTGCAAATGGTAAACTGGGTAAATCAAAACCATTTAAACACAACACTCCTTTAATAAAAGAAGATGTAAAAAAAACTGGAAAAATAGAAGTTCAAAAAACAGTTGATATGGGACCAAAACCTACTATTGGCGACACTACAAAATTACAAAAAAGAAAAAAAATATCTTCCCAAACAGCTAGAAACTATTTGCTTATACCTGATGATTTTAAACTATTAAAACAAAATGTAACTCTTAATTTCAAAAAATTAGATTACTCAGAAGCTATGAGCTTAATGAGCAAAATTGGAGATATAAATATTTTAGTTGGAGAAGAAGTTGCTGGTGCTATTTCTGCAGAATTAATTGACGTTCCATGGGACAAGGCATTTAATGCTTTGTTAGACATGAAAAACTATGCAGCTGATATTGATGTATCAAGCAATCTTATAAGAGTACACGCACCATCAACTTTAACTGCACAAGAAACTTATAAATCAACAAGAGCTGCGGCAGTTAAGAAAAAAGTTGAACTTGAAGATTCTGTTGAACCAATAGTTTCAGAAATTTTTAGACTTTATTATATTAGTCCTGCAGAGGCTAAAGCAACCGTAACTGAATTGTTTACTGCAATAGGAGAAGGTTCTTCTTATTCACCAATTCAAGTTACAGAAGAAAAAACTACAAGATCTATAATTGTTAGAGGTAAAGAAAAAGATTTGGATGTAGTTGACAAAGTAATTAGAGAAATTGATGTAAGAACAAGACAAGTTTTAATTGAAGCTTTTATAGTAGAAGCTGACTCTGAATTTGAAAGAGCTCTAGGAACTAGATTAGGAGGAGCGTACAATAGAAAAGGTAAAAGAGCAGGAGGTCTTGCGGGCGCAAGCAGTGCCAATGATGCATTGACCTCTTCTACCGCAGCCTTAGGAAGTTCATCAGATGCTATAGCAGATTTTTCAGCAATTGGAGCTACAAGTGGTATAGGAATTTTAAGACAAACTGGATCAGCAGTATTAAAAGCAGAAATTACAGCTTTAGAATCTTTAGGTATGGGAAAAACTATATCTAATCCAAAAGTTTTTACTTTAGATAATCAAGTAGCGACAATTACTCAAGGAGAGGAAATCGCTTATCAAGCTACAGGATCTGAAGGAGCCGACACTTCATTTAAAGAAGCAGCATTGAAATTGACAGTTACGCCTAGCATTATTGGTGATGGCAATGTACTTTTAGAAGTTCAAGTAAACAACGATACAGTAAACAGAGCATTTGCAGGGGATCCAGGCATAAATAAGATGGAAATTTCAACAAAGCTATTAATTGCAGATGGAGATATTGTTGTAATTGGTGGAATTAAGAAAAATAAAATTTTTAACACTAAAAATCAAACACCTGGTCTAGGAAATGTTCCAGTTCTCGGAAATCTATTTAAAGGTAGAACTAATAGTGATAGCATGGATGAGTTATTAATATTTATAGCACCAAGGATATTGTAAAATGCTTAAAATAAGTAGAGAGAGTGAAATTAATCTAATTAATGTTTTAATTGATCATGACATTATATCTGGCAAAGACTTAGCAAAAATAAAAAAGGCAAGCGCTGATGGCAATAAATCACAAATAGATGCAGTTTTTGAACTTAAGTTAACAGATGAAGATAAAATTTTAGATGTATTAGTAAAAGAACAAAACTTAGAAGTAATTGATTTATCAAAAGTTCAGATTACGGATGAAATTAAAACTGTACTTCCATCTAATTATATAAATATGAATTTTGTTGCTCCATTTAAGTTGGAAGGAAAGACACTTCATATAGCAATATCGGATAGCTCTAAATTGGGTTTAATGAGGAATTTAAAAGCAATAACAAAAAAAAATATAGAATTGCATGCAGCTAAGGTATCTCACATTTCTACATTTATAGAAAAACTTCTTACTGAAAGTGGAGATGTAACTACACAAAAAATTAGAGAAGAAAATGTTGCTAAAGAAAAAACTAAAACTTTTGATAGTGACTTAGGAGAAGCTGGTGAGGTTCTTGAAAAACCACCTGAAGAAGATATTGAAGCATTAGAAAACGAGTCTGAAGTTATAAAATTTAGTACTGCCGTTGTGGCTGAGGCAATTAAATCTGGAGTCAGCGATATCCATATTGAACCGTATAGATTTACTTCAAGAGTCCGTTTTCGTCAGGACGGTATGCTGCAAGAACAAATGCAGTATAAAAAATTTCTTCATGATAACTATGGAGCGGTAGTGACTCGTTTTAAAATAATGGGTAAATTAGATATTGCAGAAAGAAGATTGCCACAAGATGGTGCAATCAATTTTAAAATTGATGGAAAGGTAGTTGACCTTCGACTCTCTATTTTGCCTACAGCTAGCAATGAAAGAATTGTAATGCGGGTTTTAAATAAAGATGCAGGAGATATAACTCTTGAACAGTTAAATTTTGAAGATGCCGATTTAAAAAATTTAAGAAAAGCAATTCATAGTACTCAAGGATTAGTTCTTGTAACAGGACCGACTGGTTCAGGAAAATCAACAACTTTGTACAGTATTCTTAAGGAAGTAAGCAAACCACATTTAAATATTTTAACTGCTGAAGATCCTGTTGAGTATGAACTAGATGGAGTTGGACAAGTTCAAATTAAAGATGATATAGGATTATCTTTTTCTGCCGCATTAAGATCTTTTCTTCGTCAAGACCCAGAAATAATTCTAGTTGGAGAGATGAGGGACAAGGAAACAGTTGATATTGGATTAAAAGCTGCACTTACTGGACACTTAGTTTTTAGTACACTTCACACTAATGATGCACCAAGTACAATTACAAGATTACAAAACATGGGAACACCAGATTACTTAATTAGTGCTGCGACCCAGATGGTACTAGCACAGAGACTTGCAAGAAAAAACTGTAAAGAGTGTAGAGTGCCAGATGATGATGTTAATCCAAAAGTTTTAACTGATTTAGGTTTTTCTCCTGAACAAGCTTCTAGAGTAAAAGCTCTTAAAGGAAAAGGTTGCCCAAAATGTAAAGATTCAGGTTATAAGGGAAGACAAGGAATTTATGAAATTTTAGTGGTTACTAAACCAATTAAAGAAGCCATACTTAGACAAGCTACCACGCCTGAGTTAAAGGAAATTGCATTAAAAGAAGGTTTTCAAACCATGCAAGATATGGGAAGAAGAATGATTGCAAATGGTGAGCTTAGCTTTAGAGAGTATGAGCGTGTTTTATCTAGCTAATAATTGATTAAAAATGGAAGCATTTACATATAAAGGTATTTCAGCTGGAAAATATGTTGAAGGTGAAATTGAAGCTTTAAACCAAGAAGAAGCCTCTCATAAGCTTAAAGAACAAAAAGTCATCATTACAAATTTAATCAGAACAAAGAAAAAAAAAGGTGAAAAAAAAACCAAAGGTAAAGGTGGAGGATTTTCACTATTTGGAAAAAAGAAAGTAAAAGTAGAAGAAATTTTAATATTTTCAAAGCAATTTGCAACAATGGTTAAAGCAGGTCTTCCAATTTTGGAAGTACTTGGCATGTTAAGAGATCAACTCGAAAGTCCAGCAATTAAAGAAATAATTGAAGATATAAGAAAAAGTCTTGAGGGTGGTGTAACACTATCAAAATGTTTCGAAAAATATCCTCAATACTTTGATAATGTATATGTAAACTTAATAAAAGCTGGAGAAGCCAGCGGTAAATTAGATATATTTCTTTTAAAAATTGTAGACTCTTTAGAGAAAAAAGAAAAAATTAAAAAGAAAATTAAGGGAGCATTAATGTATCCTGGAATAATGTTTACAGTTGCAATTACAGTAAGCGCTTTCATGTTAGTAAAAGTAGTACCCGTGTTTGCTAAGATGTATGATGGAATGGGAATTGCTCTTCCAACACCAACAGCAGTTATTATGGCAATGAGTGATTTTTTAAGAGGCACAGGTGGATTCATTATGCTTATGTCTATAATAATTTTTGTTGTACTATTTAAATATTTGACAACCAAAAATGAAATGGTGAAATATAGGTGGCACAAACAAGTTTTAAAAATGCCAGTTTTTGGAGATATGATTTTAAAATCTTTACTTGCAAGAATTTCATTAATTATGGGAAATCTTAGTGCCGCTGGTGTTAATTTATTAGAAAGTTTAGAAATTGCAAAATCTGTTAGCAATAACGTAGTTGTAACAGAAGCATTAGAAAATGTAAAAAAAGGAGTCTTTTCTGGTGATACTTTAACAAAGCTTTTTTTGAAGGAACCTTTATTTCCACCAACATTCAGTCAACTAATTTCTGTAGGTGAACAAACTGGACAGTTAGATGAAATGTTTGGTTCAGTTGCATCATATTATGAAGCAGAGTTTGATACTTCTGTGGATAACATGTCTAGTTTAATTGAACCGATCATGATTGTTTTTATGGGAATTATGATTGGCGGACTAATGATTGCGATGTATTCTCCAATATTCAACGTTGGAGCATTAATTGGCTAAATTTTTTTTCTTAAGATAAGTTTATTTACCCAACCAAGATCAGGATAAGTATGAATATGACTACACCAATCAGGGGTACAAAAAAATGTTGCAAGGGAATTATCTAAATTTTTTTTGTTAAGATAAGATGGTTTACCCAACCTTTTTCATCTTTTTTAAAAACAGCACCATCCATAATTTGCTTAATAAAAAAAGTACCTAATCCTCCAGGTTTAATATCATCTAATTGTCGGTGTTGAATATTTTCAGGCACTACAGGTTTTCCTTTATCAAAAAATCCTATTTCTAACTTCCCGTCTTTTAAAGAAATTTTAATTTCCATTCTGTCCGTAGTTGAGTCTACACCTTTATAACCATGTTTAACTATATTTTGTGCAGCTTCCGCTATAGCTAGAACTAATTCATCCTTTTGTTCTTGAGGTAAATTTATTTTTTCAAAAACATCTCTCGAAAATGTCCTAACGTCTTTTAGGCTAGCACTACTTACTTGAAAATCTTTAGTTTCTGATAAAGTCATTACTCAAGATTTAATATCTGTTCTAATTTTGCCATCATGATTACTTTCAAAACAGACTTGCTAACTTCTTTTACAACTACTTTTGTATTTTTTTCTAGTGCTTTTTGATGACTTTCAATAAGGACAGATATTCCCGAGGAATCCATGTATGAAACATCTTTTAAATTTAAATGAACTTCTTTACCTGCTTCAACCAAAGGCAAAATAACCTCTTTTGCTTTTTCAGTTATATCCATATCTATTTCTCCATTAAGAAAAACAGTACTGATGTTGCCCTCTTCGGTAACTTTGTAAGTCATAATTTTAAAGATTGATAACATTAATTATTTACTATTAAAATCAAGAAATAAAGCCCCATATTGGGCGTTTAATCTTATAATTTTTCTTAATTTTTATGATTTTTTAACCTTTACTTGTTATGCAATATTATATTTACTTAACTTATTAATATTTTTTAAGTATATACGCATAAAATATAAAGGATGGGATATGGAAAATAAAAACAAAGGTTTTACATTAATCGAACTGTTAGTTGTTGTTGCTATTATAGGTATTCTAGCTGCAGTAGGAACAGTTGCTTATACCGGTTATACTTCGGGTGCGAAAAAGTCATCTTCTAAATCTAACCATGCATCTGTGGTTAAATATATTGCTGCAGAAGATCAAAAATGTAACGTTGGTACAGATAAAGTATTTGGCGTTGATGTAGATAATACTACAGGAACAGCAAGTGTTGTTGGAAGTAATTTTAATTGTGACGAAAGAGATGGTTCAGACGTTATAGCAGCTGCTGCTAACGCCTTAGGGGATTTTAAAAACCCTTACAGTCCAGATAATGATGCAGTAAGAACTACAGGTGTTGCTCATGCAGCAAAAGGTGACATGGGATATGTTAATCTAGAAGCTAGTGGAGACACAATTACAGTTACGACTTGTTATCAAAACGATTGTGCAGCATCTAGTGACGATGTAGTTAACACTGTTGAGGTTGGAGAGTAATAATAACAACTCTTAAAAAATTATGAAAACCATGAGCTCTAGAGGTTTTACACTTGTAGAGCTTTTGGTTGTAGTTGCCATAATAGGAATTCTCGCAGCAGTTGGTACAATTTCTTATACAGGTTATGTTGAAGGAGCAAAAAAAAAGGCTGCAGAAAATGCTATGCAGCAGATAGGATTGGCACAAACAGAAGAATATTCAAATAGTGCCGAATATTATACTCAAGGAGATAGTTGCGATCCAAGTGATGACAATTCTAAATTAATTGAAGACAATATACTTAACGGTGCTGATGTAATTACTAAAGATAGCGGATATACAATGTGCATAGAAACAAGTGGAACAAGTTATATCATTAAAGCAGTCAGTGGAGACGGAGACACCACAATAACATTGACTGGTAATGGAGTTTGGGGAAATTAGTTTAAATTGATAAAATGCTTTTACAAAAAATTAGTAATTTATGCTGTGGAAATCTGTCTTTAACAGAGAGAATATTATTAACAGTTAGCTTAGTTTGGATACTGGTTGTTGGTTATTTAACTTGGTGGAATGGTTTAAATAGTCCAACAGGCGACAAAAGCTTTCGTTGGGATGAATGGATTTGGTTTGGTGTTGTTCCGGCAGTAGCTCCTTATTTTTTTTACTTTATATGGAAAAAAAAAGAAGAAAATAAAGAATAGCTTATTTCATGAAAAAAAAGAGAAAAAAAAAATTTAAAAAAGATTATAAAAATACAAGTATTTTGCCTGTATTGCTTATTATAGCATTGTTATCTTTATTTTCAGAAACAGTACGAACAATACCTGTTGGAGCTTTAAGTGAAAAATTTGCCGGAATATCTTATGAATTACCAGAGTTAAATTCTAATTTAATAGAAGAAAAAACATTAAAAAAAAACGATTATCAAAATATAAAAGAAAAAATAATTTTACAAAAAGCAATCAATAAACAAAAAAAAATGCATGTCAAAATTAAAAAAAATAAAAAAATTAGAAATCTTGAACATGATATTGAAAAAATTGAAACACAAATCTCAAAAATTCAAACAGAAATTATCGAAATTGAATCAAAAAAAATTGATGAAGAAATGATTGTTGCAAAAATACCCAAAGTAGAATTTGAAGAAATTGTAGAAAAGACTGTAGATCAAGAAATAATGGATCAAAAAATAGTGGATGTTCCAAAAATTAAAGAAACTATTAAGGTGGCAGCAGATACTAGCACATCTACAATCACGATTGATGGAAAAGAAACTTTAATTCCAGGATCTTCAGAAAAAAACATTACTTATATGCAGATTTTACAAAATCCAAATGATTTAGATTTAAATTTGAAATATGCACAGCAACAAGGAAAAGCAGGAAACTTCAAACAAACAATAGCAACGCTTGAAAGATTAAATATGATTTATCCTGATAATGTTGAAATAAAACTTTATTTACTTTCAGTTTTAGTACAAGCCGACTCTCCAGATAAAGCATTAACTATAATCGAAGAAATTAAAACTAATGAAGATTTAACACCAGAAGATCTAGAAGCAGTAAGTGAAATTGAAGAACAAATGAAAGAAAGAAAAAAGCCTAGGCTTTGGAATTTTTACGCCGACATATCGCTTGGAGGCATTCAAAATGAAAATGTTAATAGTGTTTCAAAAAAAAGGTTACAATACAGTTCAGATAGTCTTATTGGATTTAATTCCCCAATGTACGACAGAACATATAGTGGAAGTTTAGGTTTAACAGCTACCAGATCTATAGGAGAAGCTTCAACATTTATGATAAATGCGAATGTTACAGACTCTGATCAAGAAGAAGAAAGAAGCGATGACTTTGAAAGTTATGGATTAACTTTTGCTTTAGACACATCTTTAGGAAATCAAAGCTTAAGTCCATATTTGATGTTAAGCAAAACTGATTATCAAGATGATGCAGATAGCTTTTCTTTAATGTATGGAATTGGAGGTTATTTTCCTGTGGGAGATCGTAATTCATTTAGCTATGGTTATTCTTATTCAGATTCTAAAGGCAATAATAACACAACTGACACAACGGCAAATGAAACAAACTCAATTGGACATGGTTTTACTTTTGGACACGACTACATGATTAATGAAATATTTTCTACATCAATCGGATTAGGCTACAGCGATTCAGATGCAGTAGTAGATGCTGGAAATGATTATGAAACATATGATGTAAGTTTCAGATTAAATTTAGCATATCCTTGGGCATATATTTCTGTGGGAGATGCTTTGAGTTTTAACGATTATAAAAGAGAAGACACAAGCATAAACTCAAACTTATTAAGATCAGATGCAACAAATACTTTTGATATTATGTTAACTAAAGCTGTAGGAGATTTTTTTCCTATAATTGATCCTAAAAGAAGTTTATTTATGAATCTTTCTTATGAAAAAATTATTTCAGAAGCCAATTTAGTTAACTATGATTATATTGCAGATTCTTATTCACTTAGTTTTTCAAAATCATTTCATTTAAATAAATGATCATGAATCTAATTTTATCAAAATATTATTTTTTCTTTAGTAAAAACAACAAAAAAAGACGCCCAATATGGTTATAAAAAGCTTTAAAGTAATAAAAATTTGTATATATTTTTTTTAATGAAGAAAATACTATCACTAATTACCGGTCTATTTCTTGTAATCAATATTTCTCATGCAGAAGAAAAGCTTAATATTGAAAAACAACTAGTTGGGATTGTGGGTGCAATATCAGGAACAGTTAAAACCGAGACAAGAGAACTTAAAGCTGGGGACAAGATTTATTTAAATGAAACAATTTATGCTGCAGAAGGTGCAGGAACACAAATATTGTTACTAGACCAATCTACATTTACTATTGGATCAGACTCTGAAGTTGTAATGGATACTTTTATATATGATCCTTCAACTAATGACGGAAAAATTGTAGCAAATGTAAAAAAAGGAAGTTTGAAAGTAATTTCAGGCTTAATAAGTAAAAAAAATCCAGACAGTTTAACAGTTGAAGTTCCAGAAGGAACTTTAGGATCAAGAGGAACAGAATTTCAAACAATAGTGGGAAAGAAAAAGACAGACACTTTATTAATAGGACCTGGAAAAAATAATACATTAGGTCTAAGACCTGGTGCTGTTCTTGTAGGAAATAAATTTGGTAACACGATGCTAAATAATCCTTATAGCATGGCGAGCATGACTAAAGGTAAGGCTCCAGGAAAAGCAAAACAAATTACTAAACAACAACTTAAAAAATTTAATAAGAAAATGAGAGCACTTAAAGTTGCAAAAGCTGAAGGTGCCACAAAGGAAGAAAAAAAAGCAATTAGAAAGAAAATAAGAAAAGAACTTAAAGAAGCAGGTTTTGAAAAAGAAGAAATAAAAACAATGATTAAAGAAAATCTTAAAAAAGATGAAGAAAAAAGAATTGTTTTACTGCAAGAAAGAGGCGAGGATGTTTCAGACATAGAAA
>CACDCI010000003.1 GCA_902551215.1 uncultured Pelagibacteraceae bacterium
CTGTCAAATTTTTCAAAAGCGGCAATGCTTAATTTTTTAGAACTTAAATCTATATAAATATCAAAATTTTTTTTACTCATTGGTTGAAATCACATTGTTATAAATTCTTAAATCAATAATTTTTTTGTTTTTAAAATTCTCATTAGTGGTCATTTGATGTGATAAATTTAGTACTTTTAATAAATTTTTTTGAGGAAGTTTAATTAATATATCTTTATTAGTTTTAATGTCCCATCTTCCAGATGGAAAAAAATATAGCTCTGAAATTTCTTCAAAATTAAATTTAGAATTAACAATAATTTTTGTAAAACTAATAAATTCTTCAATTTTAACTTTTCCAAATACGTAAGGTAAATTTTTATCATAAGTTTGAAAATTAATTAACTTTCCATTAGATCCAATAAAAAATTTTTTTGCGTTGTAGTTAGTAACCGCTAAAAACTTCGTTTTTTTAATTTTTACTTCAATAGTATTTGGATAAATTTTTTTAACTTTGAAAGAATGAACTAAACTATTTTTTTCTAAAACATTTGTAAAATAATCCTTATTTATAAAAAATAAATTTTTTTGACTTATTAATCTATTAAATTCTTTAGAAATATTAAAATTATTTTCATCGTTAAGTCCATAAACCTTAATTTGATTAATTTTTAATTTTAGGTATCCAGAATTGCTTAATATTACATTGTTAGTTGTAGTTAAAAAAAATAGTAAAAATAAATATATAAATAATTTTTTTTTTTTATCTATTCGTTGAAGCATCTTTTAAAATCCATTCAATTAAATCAATAAATTTCATTCCTTTATAGTTTGCTATCTCTGGTACCAAAGAAAGTTTCATCATGCCTGGCTGTGTATTTGTTTCTAGTAAAAAAAATTTACCTTTGTAAAATTTAAAATCTGATCTTGTAACACCTCTACAGCCAATTAGTTCATGTGCTTTCAGTGCAATATTCATAACCTTTTGTAAATCTTTTTTACTCAGATCAACTGGGATTATATGCTTTGTTTTTGCCTTCTCATTATATTTAGCTTCATAATCATAAAATTTTCTTTTAGGTTTTAGTTCTATTGCTCCTAGTTTCCTTTTGCCTAATATTGCAACCTGTATTTCTCTTCCCGGAATAAATTCTTCAATCAAAATCTCTTTATAAAATATTAACTTTTTTAAATTTTTAATAAAATTTCTTTTAGTGCAAATAAAAACATTGACACTAGATCCTTCATTGATTGGCTTTATAACAACTGGGAATTTCAATTTTCTTTGCGTCTTAATTATAATATTTTTTTTAATTTTATTATTTTTAAATTTATATTTAAAATATTTTGGTGTTAGGATTTTTTTTTTTATATAAAGTTTTTTTGAAATTTCCTTATTCATAGCAATATATGATGCTATTACTCCGGAATGCGTGTATTTCACTTTTTGTGATTCTAATATTGCCTGAATATATCCATCTTCTCCGAATTGTCCGTGTAAAGCGTTAAAAATAATATTTGGTTTAAAACTTTTAATATTTTTAATTAAATTACCATCTGGTTCGCAAATTTTAGTTTTATAATTTTTTTTTTTTAATTCTTTAAATACGCTTTTAGCTGTTTCTAAACTAATTAATCTTTCTTTAGAAATTCCTCCACCTAAAATTAAGATTTTTTTTTTCATTGAATGATTTCTATTTCGGTTTCTATATTGATGCCCGTTTTTAATTTTACATTTTTTTTAACAAACTCAATTAAATTTTTCATATCTTTGAAGGTGGCATTATTTTTATTTACAAAAAAATTACAATGTTTGTTAGAAATTTCAGCATCCCCAAACTTCGTATCCAAAGGGACAGATTTTTTAATTAATTCCCAAACTTTTTCATTTGTTTGTTTTATAGGATTTTTAAATGTGCTTCCTCCAGTTTTTATTTTTGTTGGTTGTGTGTAATCTTTTTTATTTTTTATAACTTTTATGTATTCTTGAATTTTTTTTTTTTTTTTAAATTCACCTTTGAATGATCCACTTAAAAATATTAAATTTTTATCTAAATCATTTTCTCTATACGAAAAATTAATTTTAGATGCTTGAATAGTTATAATCTCTCCGTTTCTATCAATTGCTTGCACTGATACCAGAATATCTTTGAATTCTTTTTGAAAGCAGCCAGAATTCATTTTTAATCCACCTCCAACGGTTCCTGGAATGCAAGATAAAAATTCTAAACCACCTATATTATTTTCTGATGCAAATGATGATAAATTTTTATCAGTAGTTGCGCTTCCTGCTACAATTGTTTTGTTTGGTAATAGTGAAATATTAGAAAAATTTTTTCCTAATTTAATAACAACTCCATTAAATACCCCATCATTTATAAGAATATTAGATCCTGCTCCTAATACAAAATATTTTTCTGTTTTGCCAAATTCTCTTAAAAAAGAAATAAGCTCATTTAAACTTTCTGGCTTAAAATATGCTTTTGTTTTACCACCAATATTAAACCAATTACTTTTCTTTAAATCATAATTAAAAACTAATTTTCCTTTAATTTTTTTTGAAAAATTTTCTAATTTGTCAATTTGCATCATACCAAATTAGGTAGCTCTCTAATCCAATTTGAAATTGAACCTGCCCCCATGCCTATAACTATTTTTTTCCCATAAATATTTTGTTTTATAAATCTTGCAAGTTCATATTTGTTTTTAACTATAAAAACTTTTACTTTTGAATTATTAATTATTTCTCTTGCATAATTAAAATAGTTAAATCCAAGTTTTAATTTTTCACCAGCTGAATATACTGGGCATAAAACTACACTATCTGCTTTTTTAAATGATTGGCTAAATTCTTTTCTAAGATCTTTTAATCTAGATATTCTGTGTGGTTGAAAAATACAAATTATCTCTTCTTTTTTATTATAAACCTCCTTAACTCCATTCAAAACTTCTTCAATTTCTGTTGGATGATGCGCATAATCGTCATAAAATTCAGTTTCTCTATAGCTAAATATTTTATTAAATCTTCTTTGTACTCCTTTAAATTCTTTAAGACCTTTTTTAATAGTATCTTTTGATATCCCTATAGTTATAGCTACAGCGGCGGCAGCGGTAGCATTTCTAATATTGTGCAATCCTAGAAGTGGAATTGTTATATTTTTTATATATATTTGTTTTTTTCCAGGTAATCGAATGTCAAGATTAAACTTGGAAAAACTTCTTGATTGAAAAACATTTTTTATTTGAAATTGTGAATTTTTATTTACACCGTATGTATAATAATTTTTATTTTTAATTTTTTTAATTATTTGATTATTATTTTTATCATCTATACAAATAAATGATTTTCCAAATGATGGAACTTTTTCAATAAAATTTTGAAATAATTTTTTTAGTTTATCCATAGATTTATAATAATCCATATGCTCTCGATCTATATTGGTTATAATTGAATATGTCGGAGGAACCTTTATAAAACTTCCATCTGACTCATCAGACTCTAAAATACACCAATTACTTTTTCCTAATCTTGCAGAATTATCAAAAGAATTTAATACACCACCATTAATAATTGTTGGATCTAATTTTGTTTTTGAAAAAATACTTGCAACAAGCGAGGTTGTTGTTGTTTTGCCGTGTGAACCAGCAACTACAATATTTTTTGTTAATAAAACAATATGCGCAAGCATATCACCTCTTTTATAAATAGGCAGTTGTTTTTTTCTTGCTGATAATATTTCGGGATTATTTTTTTTAATAGCTGATGAAATTACTAAAATTGTTGCTTTATTAATATTTTTTTTTTGATGTCCTATTGTCACTTTAATTTTATTTTTTTTTAATCTTTCAATATTTTTATTTATTGAAATGTCACTACCTTGAATTCTAAAACCCATACCTTTCATTATTAAAGCAAGGCCACTCATTCCAATTCCACCAATGCCAACAAAATGGATAGTTTCAGTTTTTGCTAATTCAATTTTCATTAATCACACTTATAAGTTTTTCATTTGTATTGTCCCAAGTATTTTTACAACTAAAATTTCTCATACTATTTTTTTTTGATAAATAATCATCTTTATTCTGGATTATATTTATTAAATTATTTTCCAATGTATCATCAGTAAGGTCATCTTGTTTCAATATCCAGCAACAATTCTTGTTTTTATAAAATAAAGCATTTTGAAATTGATGATCGTCCTTAGCAAATGGATAAGGGATAGCTAAATATGGTATATTTAAATAAGTCAATTCTGATAAAGTTGACGCTCCAGCTCTTGTTATACACAAATTAGTATTACTAATAAATTTTAAAATATTTTCCTCAAAATTAAATAATTGATAAGAAATATTGTTTTGATTATAAAAATCCTCTAATTTTTTTTTATTTATAGAGCTAGTTTGCTGGCAAATATTCAATTTATATTTTTTTGATAAACTAATAATTGATTTTTTTAGTTTATTATCAAATAATTCTGCTCCTTGGCTGCCTCCTATGATTAAGAGATTAATTTCATTGTTTATTTCATTTTTATAATTTTTTGTAACTGAATAAAATTCTTTTCTAAGCAAAGAATCAATCAATAATATTTTGCTTAAGTATTTATTTGGAAAATTTATAATTTTATCTGAATAGCAAAAAATTTTTTCCGTATACTTTAAAAAAATACTATTAACTCTACCTAAAACCATATTCGGTTCAAAAGAATAAATTTTTATACTAAAAATTTTTGCAGCCATACATATTGGCAACGACATGTATCCTCCTGTAGAAATTAAAATTTCTATTCTATTTTTTTTTAAAAAAACTAAAGATTTAATTATTGAAAAAAATAAAATAAACAAATTAAATGGTAATAAAAAAAAATTAGCTGTTAATTTTGGAGCATTAATAACAGTAAGTTTGTATTTTTCTAAATTTAAAAATCTGCATCCCCTTTTATCTGTAACAAAAAAAACATCAAATTTATCTTTTAATTGTTCATAAAATATTGTAGCTGGAATAACATGCCCTCCAGTTCCGCCAGTGCTTATTAAAATTTTTTTTTTCATTTATTGGCTAATTCTTCTTTTTGTAAGATTTAAAATAATACCTGACAAAATTGCCGTTCCTAATATTGAAGATCCACCATAACTCAAAAATGGCAAAGTCATTCCTGTAGTTGGAAATAATCTTATGTTAACACCAATATGAATTAAAGCTTGAAATAATATAATTGAAATTGATCCCACGAGAATTAATTTTATTTTATCATTCTTTTCAAAGTATAATTTTTTAAATACTTGATAAATAAAAAATAAAAAAATTATCATTAAAATAATTATGACTAATGCACCAAATTCTTCAGATATAACTGAAACAATATAATCTGTATGTGCTTCAGGAACTCTATTTTTTAAAATACCTTCTCCGATTCCTTTTCCAAAAAAACCACCATTTATTATTGCTTCTGAAGCTTTCTCTGATTGATAATTGTTACCAGAAGAAGGATCAAAAAATGACTTAAGTCTAATTAAAATATAACTAAATTTTGAAACATAAAATACAAGATAAAGTAAAAAAGTTAGCATCATTCCAAAAAATAAAAAGAAAAAAAATAGGTTAATCCCAGAAATAAAAATTAAAGTTAACCAGGTTAAAAAAAACTAAAAAAGTTTGACCAATATCCGGTTGTGTAATTAAAAGAAAAATAATTGGCATAATTACAATAAAGCTCAAAAAATATTTATAATAAAGACTGCTATTTTTTTCTGAACTTAAAATCGATGCAATAATTACAATAATAAAAGGTTTTAAAAGTTCTATTGGCTGAAATCTGGGTAAAAAAAGAAACTCCAACCATCTTTTTGATCCTTTGACTTCAATGCCAATAATTGGAACCAATGATAAAGAAATAAAACAAACAAAAAATAATATAATTGAAATTATAAATAAATTATCTTTGTTAATTGATGAAAAAAAAATTATAAAAAAAATACCAATGCCAATATAAAAAAAGTGTTTGAAAAAAAAATGATAACTGTTCGTATTTAATTTATCTGAGGCAATTAATGATGTAGAAACTAATGAAAAAAACAAACCAAGACAAAATAATAAAATAATTAAAAAAAATATTGATTTATCAATATTTTTCCACCATCCATAGTATAACTTATAAACAAAGGTACTATCTTGCATTTAATATAATTTTTAAATTTAATTTTTTTATAAGTTTATTAAATTTTTCCCCTCTATCTTCAAAATTTTTAAAACTATCAAATGAAGCTGCTGAAGGGCTAAACAAAATTGTTTTATGTTCTTTTTCTTTTTTTTTTACTTTTATATCAAAAATAATTTTTTTTATCGCTTGTTTTAAATCATCAAAATGTTCATATTTTATTTTATTTTTTAATTCTTTGATAAAGGAATGTTTATTTTTACCAAATATGTAAGCTTTAATGTTTGAGCATTCTTTTTTAGACATTAAAAATTTATCACCAGACTTAGGTATGCCACCCACAATCCAATAAACTTTTTTTAAAGATTTAAGAATATTTGTAGAAGATGAATAGCTTGTTGACTTTGAATCATTAATTAAAGTTAATTTTTTAGATTTATAAATTATTTGTTGTCTAAATTTTAATCCTTTAAATCTATTAAGCACTTTAAATAAAATACTTTTATTTACATTCAGTTTTTTAAGAACCGAAAAAATATATAATAAATTTTTTTTATTACCTTCGGTTAAAAAATATGCATTTTTTATTTTTAGCAGATCTTGATTCGTTTCTTTTATATTAACGTTAATTATTTTTGAATTTAATTTTTTTTTCTTAATTTCTTTTTTTAAAAGTTTATTATTTAAATCGAAAAATGAATAATCTTTATTAGTCTGATTTCTAATTAATTTAAATTTTGCTTTAACATAGCTTGCAAATGTTCCATGACGCTCCAAATGATCAGGAGTAATATTTAATATTGCTGCATAATTTGCTTTGAAATTTTTACTATATTGTATTTGGTAAGAAGAGGCTTCTATTACAAAAATTGTTTTGGGAGTAATTTTTCTTTCAGATAAAATCGGATTACCAATATTTCCTGTTAATCTTACATCCTTTTTTTGTTTTTTCAAAACATCAAATAAAATCTTTGCTGTAGTTGATTTTCCATTTGTTCCAGTAATAGTAATATTTTTATTTTCAGAGTAATGACTGTAAAAAACATCTAAATCAGTAATTATTTTTTTAAAATTTTTTTTTAAAAAGTTTTTTAAGAGACATTTTTCAATATTAATCCCGGGGCTGACTAACACAAAATCAATATTAATCTTATTAAAATGATTTAATTTAATTATTAATTTTTTAATTTTTTTATTTTGAATAATATTTTTTTTATCGTCATATAAATAAACATCATTATTTTTCCTTAAAAAAAAATAACTAGAAAGACCACTTTTTCCTAATCCATAAATTAAAATTTTTTTTTTAAAAAAAATATTTTTGTTACCTATCATTATCTGAATTTTAATGTGGCCAAGCCAATCATTGCCAATATAATTGAAATTATCCAAAATCTAATAACCACAGTTGACTCTGGCCAACCTTTTTTTTCAAAGTGATGGTGTATGGGGGCCATTTTAAAAATTCTTTTGCCAGTTAATTTATAGGAAAAAACTTGAACAATTACAGATACTGCTTCAAGAACAAATAGACCTCCTGTTATAGCGAGAACTATTTCATGTTTTGTAATAATTCCAACTGTACCTAGGGACCCTCCTAAAGCTAAAGAGCCTGTGTCACCCATAAATATTTTGGCAGGAGGTGCATTAAACCATAAAAAACCTAAACAAGCTCCAATTATTGATCCCAAAAAAACAGCAACTTCACCAACTCCTTCAATATAAGGGATTTGAAGGTATTCTGAAAAAACAATGTTACCTGTAACATAGCTTATAAAAGCAAAACATGATGCAACAAGAATCACAGGAACAGTAGCTAAGCCATCTAATCCATCAGTTAAATTAACAGCGTTAGAAGATCCAACAATTATAAAAGCCGCAAAAGGAATAAAAAACCAACCAAGATTTATCAATAAATTTTTAAAAAATGGAAAATATAAATACTCTAAATCAGAATGATCAGAAAATTTCATTAATATAAGTGTCCCTAGAACTGCAATTATAGTTTGAATTATTATTTTAAATCTAAATGAAACGCCAGATGAGTTGTTTAACTTAATTTTTTTATAATCATCATATGCTCCTAATAACCCAAAACTAGCAACAACAAATATCAGTGTCCAAATATATGGATTAGATAAATTACACCATAAAAAAACACCCGAGAACAGACCAATTAAAATTAAAACACCTCCCATTGTTGGTGTTCCAATTTTTTTAATTATATGATCATCAGGGCCATCTTTTCTTATTGGATTAATTATTTGTTTTGCAGAAAAAAAATTTATAAAAGGTGTTCCAATTAAAAAAACTACAAACATGGATGTAAACATTGATAATCCAGTTCTTACTGTAAGATATTTAAATACATTTAAAAATGTAAAACTATCTACAAAATTTAAAATAAAGTTATAGAGCATTTTTTCTTTCTTTTTTTAAAACACTAGTTAATTTATTAAGCCCTGTAGCATTAGACCCTTTAATCATTAAATAATCATTATTATTTATATTGTTTTTAATCAAATCAATTATTTGTGAAATTTCTTTTAAAATTAATCCTTTTTTCTTATTGTGAATATTTTTATAGGTTTCTCTTATATATTTACCAAAAACATGGACGTTGTTTAATGAAGAAGAATTAATTATTTTGCTTATTTCTAAGTGCAATTTTTTTGAATGTCTGCCAAGCTCTAACATATCGCCCAAAATTAGGTGTTTTTTATTATTTTTGCTATCGATTAAATCAAAATTATTAATTGAAGATTTTAAAGACAAGGGATTTGAATTATAACTTTCATCAATAAGAAAAATTTTCTTTTTATTGATTGTGATTTTAGAGATATCACCGCGTCCGTATGGAATTTGATAGTTGTAAAAAATATTTTTATTTAAATTTTTGATATCTTTAAAAATTGAAATCACTGTAATAGCAGCAAGCAAATTTTTTAAATTATTTTCAAAATTAGACGAAATAAAAAAATATTTCTTTTGATTATTAATATTTACATAAACTTTAAATTTTGTTTTTTCTTTTTTTATAGAAGTCAGACTAACTGTTGCACTTTTTTTATTCAAACTAAATGAATAAACTTTTAGTTTTTTTCTTATAGCTATCTTTCTATGAAATTTATAAAATTTATCATCGGCATTTAAAACTATTGATCCACCACTCATAATGTTGTTCATTATCTCAGATTTTGCCAGTGCAATTTGCTTTAAATTTTTAAAATTTTTTGCATGAGCATAAGAAATATTTGTAATAACTCCAACTTCTGGTTTGATAACCTTTGTTAATGTGTCTATTTCTCCCTTTTTATCCATTCCAACTTCAAAAACTCCAAAATTATCTCTTAAGTTTAAGTTAAACAAACTTAATGGAACCCCATATTTATTATTAAATGATTTATTGGAATAAGTTACACGACAAATTTTATTAAATGTCATTCCAATTAAGTCTTTCAAAGATGTTTTCCCACAACTTCCTGTTATAGCAATTATTTTTGCTGATGAATTTTCTCTCACTTTGCTTGAAGTTTTTGTTAGAAAATTCAAAGTATTTTTTACTTTAATTTGTTTAGATTTTTTTTCTAAATTGCTAATTTTATTTACAATTGCTAACGATGCTTTTTTATTAAAAACCTCTCTTAAATAATGATTGCCATTTTTTCTTTTGCCTTTAATTGCAAAAAAAACATAATTTTTTTTTATTTCTTTTGAATTGATTGATGCATATTTCAATTTTGTTTTTAATGAAAAGTGATTTTGGCAACTTTCTTCTTTTAAAATATTTAATTTTAAGTCTTTTGATAAATGTTTATTTTTTTGTTTAATATTTTTTAAAATGCATTTTTTATCTGAAAAAAAATTTTTAAAATTTCCATAATCTTGAATATTTTCATGTCCCTTCCCTGCTACAACTAAAATTTCACCAGTTAGTAAATTTTTAATTGCTTCTTTAATTGCTTTTTCTCTACTGGGTATTTCATAAAGTTTTGATTTGTTAATTGTTTCTTTAATATTTGTTCTTATTGTTTTTGGATTTTCTTTTCTTGGATTATCATCGGTTAAATAAATTTTATTACAAAATTGATTTGCAATTTTACCCATTATAGGTCTCTTGAATTTATCTCTATCGCCTCCACATCCAAAAACAATGGAAATTTTATTATTTTTAAATTGATCTTTTAAATTTTGAAGGCATATTTTAAGAGCGTCTGGTGTGTGAGCATAATCTAAAATAACTTTAGAATTATTTCTAATTTTTCCAATTTTTTCTAATCTTCCATTAACAGGTTTCACTTTGCTAATAATTTTTACAATATTTTTAAAACTAATTTTACTTTTTTCTGCTGCAATCATCGCCATTAATAGATTTTTAATCTGAATTTTCCCTATTAAATTTGTTTCAATATTGAAAAAATTATTTTTATACTTAATCTTAATAATTTGTTTTTCATTTATATATTCATGACCAACTATACTTGCGTCACCTTTTTCAAAACCAATAGTTTTTAAATTTAATTTTTTTTTTAAAGAAATTTTTTTAATTTTTTTATATTCTGGAATAGCTATATCTGTAATAATATTTGAATTTTTGCTAAGCAATTTTTTAAAAAGGTACAGCTTTGCATTTAAGTAATTTTTAAAGTTTTTATGATAATCTAAATGATCGTGAGATAGATTAGTAAAAAGAGCAGTGTTAAAATTTAATCCATCTAACCGATTCTGTTTTAGACCATGGCTAGATGCTTCAAGAATAACATTGTCTATATTTTGTTTTTTCAATTTTTTTAAATGATAGCCAAGTTTAATTGGGTCCAATGTTGTATTGTTCACATCTACTTTGCTTGAAATAGTTTTAATTCCTAGAGTTCCTATGGACGCTACTTTTTTTTTGTTTAATTTTAATATCTGAAAATAAAAATCAGCTATTGATGATTTGCCGTTAGTTCCTGTAACAGCAATTAAATTTTTTGGTTTTTTTTGGTTAATTTTAAAAGCAATTTCAGAAAGTGTTTTTCTGACATTCTTGGTTCTTATATAAAGAATATTATTTTTTAAACCTATAAATTTTTGATTTGATACAATTGTTCTAGCACCTTTTTTTATTGCATCTTTAATAAATTTATTACCATCAGTTTTGTTTCCTTTAATCGCAAAGAAAATGTTATTTTTTTTGCAGGACAAACTATTAAAGCTTAAACCCGAAAAAAAATGATTTTTATTTTTTAAATTATTATTTTTAAAATAGCTGCCGATCAACATGGAGTTAATTAACTTCTACATATTTTGTGGCTAAAATGGGTCCGATTTTCTCTATAATTTTGCCTGCAATTTCAACTGATGTCCAACCAGCAGTATTGTAAGGAGTTCCAGTTTGTTTCCATCCACTACCATCTTTGTAATGATAAACATATTCTTTCGAAAGCTTTGGTTCATCTAATAAAATTAATAAAACATACTTTGGTTTTGATGTAGGAAATATTGATACAAAAGTATTAATTTTATCTTTTGTATATGTGCCATATTTTATTTTTTCAGCTGTTCCAGTTTTTCCACCAATCTCATAACCTTTTATATTTGCAAACGTAGCAGTTCCTTCTTTAGTTGATACTACTTTTCTTAAAATAGGATTTATTTTTTCTGAAACCGATGCTTTTAAAATTCTATCTCCTTTTGTTTTTTTTTTTAAAGTGTTCTTAATTAAAGTTGGTTTAATATCATAACCACCATTTGTTATAATTGAGTAACCTTTTGCTAGCTGCAATGGTGTGGTTGTTATACCGTGACCAAATGATGATGTAGCAAGTTTACATTTTCCCCATGTAAATGGGATAGGTTGACCAACTTCTTCAATATCAAATTCAATTTTACTCAAAACTCCAATATTTTCTAAAAAAAATTTAAATTTTTCTATTCCTATTTTTTGTCCAATTCTAACGGAACCTATATTCCCTGATCTTATTAAAATTTGTTCAGCAGTTAAATCTGAAGGAATTTCATTATCATATTCTCCTATTGGTCTTCCAGCGCATGTAATTTTTTTTGGTAGATCACTAAATTCAGTTTCTGGTTCAATAACTTCTTCATTTAATCCAGCAGCAATAGTAAAAGTTTTAAAAACAGAGCCAAGTTCATAAACACCTTTAGTCGCTCTATTTATATAATTAACATCTTTAATATTTTCTCTTTTGTTAAGGTTAAAATCTGGCAATGAAATCATTGATAATATTTCTCCATTATTAACATTCATGAGAATTGCTGCACTTCCTATGTATTGAAAAACTTCTTGAAACTTTATTAACTCTTGTCTAATTAGAAATTGTATATCTGTATCAACAGTTAATTGTAATGGTTCTTTTCTAGTTTTTAACTCATAATCAAAAAATTTTTCTATTCCTGATACACCATTATTGTCATCATCTATCTGTCCAATGATGTGGCTAAATAAATTTTCATGTGGATATAATCTAGTTATTTGTTCTTCAAATCTTATAGATTTATCTCCCAAAAGACGAATTTCTTCAATTTGATTATGAGTAAGTCTTTTCTTAAAACGAAAATATTTTTTATTTTTAATTTTTTTTTTAAATTTATTATAGTCTTCTCCTGGAAATAATATTTTCAATCTTATTAAAAGTTTTTTTTCATCAATAATTGAATTTGGATTGATCCCAATAGTTTGTGTGTTGACAGCTTTAGCAATAAAATTGCCATTATTATCTAATATATCAGCCCTATAATTTTTTTTTATTGGTAAAAATTTTTCTATTTTTATTTTAGAATTTAAAGAACCCAAATAAAAAACCTTGATAGAATAAATTACAGAAACCATAAAAAATACAAAATAAATAAATGCAATTCTATTAAATGTAATATTTAAATTAGATTTATTTTTTTTATATGAAAACTCACTTTCATAATCTTCCAAAACAAATATTTCGCTATTATCATTTTTCATTATTTTCTTCTTTGATTTTTTTAATTTTAGTAATATCTAAAGGAATTAAGTTTTTCTCAAAATATTTAGATTGATATTCAATCAATTTTTTAGGTGTAGTTAAATAATTATACTCTAATAATTCTAATTCATATTTATTTTTTAAAATACTTATTTTTTCTTTAGCGCTATAAATTTGACTCTCTAGTTTCTTTGTAGAATTTTTTGTGACAGTAGTAAATATTGTTAAAAAAATGATAAAAAAAATTAAAAATAATTTTTTCATAATTTTTCAGAATAATTTTCAATTTTAATTAAATAATTAAATTTATTTAAAATATCAGTTTCAAAGTTAGAAATATTTTTTTCTTTAATAGCAAATCTTAGTTTGGCTGATCTTGAAGGTTTATTTTCTTTAATTTCTTCAGTAGATGGGGTTATGGGCTTTTTGTTAATTAATTTAAATAGATTATTTTTTTTTTTTTCTTGAGGCATATATCTTGATACGCCTTTTGTTTTTGATAAACTTCTAAAAAAATACTTAATTATTCTATCTTCTAAAGAATGAAAACTTACAACTGCAATAATTCCCCCTTCATCTAAAACTTTAGCTGCATTAATTAATCCATAAATCAGTTCACTAATCTCTTTATTTACAAAAATTCTTAAAGCCTGAAAAACCTTTGTAGCGCTGTGAATTTTATAATTTTTTCTTATTTTTAATGATTCTATGATTTTTACCAATTTTTGTGTGTCAATTTCCTTTATTTCTCTTTCTTTAGCAATTTTATAAGCAATTCTTTTACTATCTCTTTCTTCTCCAAAAAATTTAAATATTTTTTCTAAATATTTTTTATCTAACTTATTAATAGCATCTTTTGCTGAAAAATTATTTAAACCCATTTTCATGTTAAGTTCACCAGAAGCATCAAAAGACAAACCTTTTTTGGGATTTTTTATTTGAGCATATGAATAGCCAAGATCAAAAATTACTGCTTTAATTTTTTCTTTGGTTAATTCTAAATCATTTATTTCACTAAATTTTTTATTTTTAAAAATAAACCTATTTTTAAATTTTTTCTCTAGTTCTAATGCAATTTTTTTTGTATCTTTATCTCTATCTAAAGCAATTATTTTGGTATTTGAAAATTCAAGGATTTTTTTAGTGTGTCCACCTTGGCCAAATGTGCAGTCAATAAATGTGCCACCATATTGAGGGGTAATAATGCTAATTATTTCATCTAGCAATACCGGATAGTGTTTTTGTCTTTTCGGTATTATGGTGGCAATCATTTATTTTTTTGAAGACCATTAGTTTTTCTGTCTTCTCAAAAATGCTGGTATTTCTAAATCATCTTCTTCAGATTTATTTTCATCTTCGTCAGATGGTAAAAATTCTTGAGCAGAGCCATCATCGACTGAGTCAAAAAGTTTTGGATCCTCATCTTCAATCGCAAAATTTTCTAAACCATTTGAAGGTTTTTCCTCTTCTTTGTTCTCTTCAATATTTACTTCTGTTTTGCTTTCTTGATTGTTTAAGACTTGCTCATTATATTCTTGGTTAAGATCTTTTATTTCATCTGTTGAACAAACATCTTGCGATGTCTCAGTCACAATTTCATTTTCTAATTTTAATGCATTAGCACCATCTACTGCGGTGGTATGCATTGAATTTGAAAAATTAAAAGATTGTGCAGAACCAATATTAGAAAAATCTGAATAACCTGGGTTCCGATTTTGTATTCTGTGAACCATGTTTATAACTGATTTTGCCTCTGGTTGTTGACCATCAAGAGCTGTTGCAACTATTGAAACTCTCATTTTTCCATCAAGCGAAGGATCTGTTATTGCGCCAATTATTAATTCAGCTTCTGGATCAACCTCAGCTCTTACTTTATTTACAGCTTCATCAACTTCAAAAAGTTTAAGATCTTTTCCGCCTGTAATATTAACTAGTAAGCCTTTAGCCCCTTTTAAAGTGTAATCATCTATTAAAGGATTGCTAATTGCCATCTCTGCTGCTTTAATTGCTCTTCCTTCTCCTTCGGCTTGACCAGTGCCCATCATTGCTTTGCCCATTGAACTCATAACTGTTTCAACATCAGCAAAATCTAAATTTATTAAACCAGGTCTCACCATTAAATCAGTCACACTTTGTACGCCATGCAACAATACGTCATTTGAAAGCTCAAAAGACTCTTCAAATGTTGTTTGTTCACTTGCAATTTTAAATAAGTTTTGATTTGGAATTACAATAATTGTATCAACGTGTTTTCTTAATTCTTCAAGACCTTGTTGGGCTCTTCTCATCCTTGAAGGTCCCTCATATAAAAAAGGCAATGTGACAACACCAACTGTTAGTATATTTAATTCTTTTGCTGCTCTTGCTATTACATGAGCAGATCCAGTTCCAGTTCCTCCACCCATTCCAGCGGTTATGAAAACCATATTTGCACCTTGTAAAGTATTTACAATATCGTTTAATGATTCATCTGCAGCAGCTTGACCAATGTCTAACTTTGATCCAGCTCCCAATCCTTTTGTTAAATTTAATCCAATTTGTATTTTTTGTGTCGCTTTACTATGTTTTAAGTCTTGAGCGTCAGTATTTACTGCAATAAATTCTACACCTTGAAGTCCAGACTCTATCATTCCATTGATTGCATTTCCTCCTGCTCCTCCAACTCCAAGAACTAGTATTCTTGGTTTTAATTCTCTTATTTCCGGTTGTTTAAAGTTAATTGTCATGTCCCCCCTCTTTATTTTTTATTAAGTTATAGTTTTTTTCTAACTTATTGAAAGTGTTAGTCCAAAACTCATACGCCCAAGTACCTTTCATAGATTTTTCTATCACGGTTAAACATTTGTATTGTAGATTTTCTATCTTTTGCCTTAAAATATATTCTTCCATCTTTTGCATTATTTTTTCCTCATCTTTCCCATTTAAGGCTTGCTCTATTTATATTAGATTTCTTTCTTGCATGGGCCCTAAATTTTTCAAATATTGTTGGTTCCCAAATTTGAAATGTTTTACCTTGGCCAACAAATAAGATGCTATTTTTAATTTTTGCATGTTTTAATAATTTTTGCGTTAAAGAAATTCTTCCTTCGGTATCAAATTGTAAGTTAATACTTTCAGATAAAATTGATGTCGCAAAGTAATCTTTCTTTTCTTCAAAAGGATTTAAAGCGTCAATTGTATTCGAAATTTTTTCTATTCTGTCTTGTGGCCAAGCTTCTATTGATTGATTGTTAAACGATGGATAACAAACTACTCCGTTGTACCCTAAGTTTGAAAGGTATGATCTAAAGCTAGCTGGCACTGACACCCTTCCTTTTTTGTCTAATTTGTTCTCGTAAGTCGATAAAAACATAATTCATAATTTCCAATATCTCCCTTATTGGGAATATATGGGATATTATGGGTTTTCAACTTACACGTCAATCTCTAATTTTGGGCTATTTCACAACAATATTTAAGTACCCACTAGATGTTGTAAGGTCAATTATTTATTTAGTTAAAACCAACTTGTGAAAGAAAATAGAGAACAAAAATGATTCAGGAATGAATCAAAAGAAGAACATTTAAAATTAATAATTTAGCAATGTGGATAAACTTGCCAGACAAACTATAAGCCGGGTTCTGTCTTTTAAACTTATCATTTATCTAGGCTTAAAATCACTTTTAAGCTCAAGCAACTAACCCTGATGACTAGCCAAAGACTGCTTTTAGTTTTTCAACAATGTCATCTCTACTTAGTCTTGCTCCCAGTGGGGTTTTCCATGCACTAATTGTTACCAATATAGCCGGTGTGCTCTTACCACACCTTTTCACCCTTGCCTTGATATGGCGGTTTATTTTCTGTGGCACTATCCCTAGGGTTTCCCCCGCCAGGCATTACCTGGCACCGTGTCTTTGCAGAGCCCGGACTTTCCTCTTTAAAAAATTAAAGCGATAAGTCGTTTATCTGGCAATTTGGAATTTATAACTAAATTCTTAATTTTCAAGAAAAATTAAGGTCTATTTTGTATTAAATTTTGACTGATTAATAAGCATTCTTGATCAATTTTTCCATCAACTAGTTTTTGTCTAAATCGTCTTTGAAAAGCTTTTGCAAGAAATACAAAATACTGACCTTTTTTTACATTATTTTTAGTTTTTTTTACATACCCAATATTGAATAAATTTTTAAAAAAAATTCTTTTCATTATTTTATTGCATTTTTTTTTTCTTAATTTTCTTAATTTTTGTTTATCTAAATTATGCCAAAAACTAACATTTTTTTTAGCTAAATACTCCCATGGAAATTTCTCACCAGGGTCTTTTTTTCGGTCTGGAGCAATATCTGAATGTCCTATAATATTTTTTTTATTAATTTTATATTTTTTGATTAAAAATTTGATTAAATTAATTAAAGAATTTATTTGTTTATTGGAAAATTTTTTATACCCAAATTGATGACCTGGATTAGTAATTTCAATTCCTATTGAGCTTTTATTCAACGAATTAAAATTTTTCCAAAAAGAAATTCCTGCATGCCAAGCAATATATAAATCAGGAACTAAATTAATTATTTTACCATTTTTAGTTATTAAATAATGGCTTGCAACTTTAGATTGTATATTTGTTAGTCTATTTATTGCTACCTTTTCACTTTTCATTCCCGTATAGTGCAGAATTATGAATCGAACGTCTTTTTTTTGTCTCTTTTTAGAATTAAAATTAGGAGAGTAATTTAGTGTTGTTTTAAAGGGCATTTTAATGCTTTATTATTTTTTTTACTGGATTTACATTATTAATAAAACAATTATATACAATTAAAAATGAAAAAAATTTTAATAATAACAATGACAGTCATATTGCTTGCAATCAGTAATGTAAGTGCTGGAACTGATGGAGAAAATTCTCTATCAAAGAAAAATCCAGGACAAACTAAAGATTGTTTTGAGAAAGTAAATAGAGGTATATTCGTTTTCAACCAAGCATTAGATGGAGCCGTTTTTGAGCCTCTAGCAAAAGGCTATAGAAAACTTCCCGTGCCAATTAGAAGTGGTACTAGCAATGTTATAACCAATTTAACTAATCTGATAACAGTGCCTAATAATCTCTTACAAGGAGAATTTAAAAAAGCAGGTCAAAATACTTTAAGGTTTGCTGTAAATACAACTTTAGGTATTTTGGGAATATTTGACCCTGCATCAGGCTTAGGTTTTGATGAATTAGAAAAAGAAGATTATGGACAAACATTAGCAAGCTGGGGAGTTGGAGAAGGTTGTTATTTAGTTCTACCGGTATTAGGACCAACTACGGCAAGAGATGCAATTGGCATGCTTGGTGGCACTATGGGTGGAGGAGACCCTTGGTATAATGTAACAGTAAAGAACGACACTCAATACTTCACAGATTTCGACTATTATGCTTCTAGAGCAACTACCGGAATAGATTTTAGAGCCAAAAATATTGAATCATTTGAAAATCTAGAAAAAAATTCAATGGATTTTTATTCATCTGTAAAAAGTTTATATTTACAAGATAGAAAACAAAAGATTTCAAATTCCAAAAAGGTTATCGATGCCATGGATGACAGTGACTGGGAAGAAATAGAAACCAATTAAACTCATACCATATCTCTTATGAGTTTAAAAAAAATTTTATTTAAATTTTCTTTAATTTTAATTATTTTTTCTGTATTCACAGAAAAATCTTTTTCATTAGAGCCTAAAGATTTTGTTCAATCAGTAGTAGATCAAGCTTCATCAGTTTTAACTAAAAACTTTACAAAAGAGCAAAAAATAGAAAAACTAAAATCTATTGCAAGAGAAGCAGTCGATATTAGAGGTATAGGATATTATTCTTTAGGAGCCCATAGAAAAGCTTTGTCTGATGATAAAAAAAAAAAATACCTTGATATATTTGAAAAGTATTTTTTAAAAAGTTTTTCAAGTAGATTGTCTGAGTACACAGACCCTAAAATTCGTGTTGATTCTGAAAAAAAATTGAATGAAAAATATACAATGGTATCAAGTACTTTATTGGCAACTGAAGAAAAACCAGAAGTTAAAATTGATTGGAGAATTGTTACCAAAAATCCAGATAAACCTTTAATTATAGACGTAGTAATTGAAGGTGTAAGTCTCGCAAAAGTTCAGAAGGAAGAGTTCAATTCTATTATTCAAAGCAATGACGGTGACATTAATGCTCTAATTGCAAGCTTAAAAGAGTTTATTAATAAATAAATAGTTTTGGTGGGCCCGCCAGGACTCGAACCTGGGACCAATACATTATGAGTGTACTGCTCTAACCAACTGAGCTACAGGCCCTCATTTATAAATAAAATCAATATATCAAATATTATTAACTGTCTACTAAGAGATATATAAAAAATTTATGGTGGGCCGTGTTGGTTACGCTCCAACTACCCCTGCAATGTCAATGCAGTACTCTACTATTGAGCTAACGGCCCATTAAATTTTTTTAAAAGCTCTAACCTATTTTCTTTTATTAATAGAAAAAATGTTCATTTCTGGATTAGATGCAAAAAAAATTGCAATATTAAATCCGAATAATGTTATTCCATAATCATTAAAAAAAGAACCACTTGGTATCAAGGGGGTAAAAGTAAAAAAAATGTAAGTTAAACTTCCAATCTGAATATAATTAATTCTATTTAAATTACTTATAAATTTTGAAAAAATTAATTTATAGAAAATAAATAATATAAAAATTGAACCAAATAATCCATGCTCAGACAATAGTTCTACATAAATTTGATGTGGATGATTGCTACAAACATATTTATTTTTAGATATGTTTTTTTCATCTAATTTGACGCATGTTGCAACTCGATAATTTTTATTGCCTACTCCAAAAAACATATTATTTTTGAAAACTTGATAACCAGATTTATAAATGTCAAAATATATTGTGTTTTGAGTGAGCAAAGATTTAACTTGATTTACATATCTTAGCTTAAAATATTGTGAATTTAAAATTATAGAAATAAAAAAAATTAATCCAATTACAATAAATGTAATTTTATACTTGAGTTTATATTCTTTAAAAAAAGCATAAAAAGATACAATACCTAAAAAAGCTTTAATTAAGTTTGAT
This sequence comes from uncultured Pelagibacteraceae bacterium, assembly GCA_902551215.1. Taxonomy (GTDB): domain Bacteria; phylum Pseudomonadota; class Alphaproteobacteria; order Pelagibacterales; family Pelagibacteraceae; genus Pelagibacter. Next base: position 20,189 of record CACDCI010000003.1, read on the forward strand.
CTTTCTCCAGTTAAAAAAATTGCAAAAAGAAAAAATATAGATAACAGTAAAATTTTATTTTTATGCTGGGTGGTAAATTTATTGTATAAAAAACCAATTAAAATTAAATAAAATGCATTAATATAACCACCAACAATTGGCTCATCTTTAAAAAAACTTACAACTCTCCTGCCATATAGCTCACCATAACCAAGCATATTTCTTCCAGTGTAGCTTTCTAAAAAAATATCTATAGATACAAAAAAAATTATAATTAACCATATAAAAAAAACTTTATCAAAAAAAAATTTTTGATTAAAAAAGTAATTTACTGCAACAAATAGTATTATAATTCTAATAAAGCCAAAGTTTCTATAAATTCCTTCTGTTGGATCAATAGAGATTAAAGAATTAAATAATAAATAAAAATACAACAAAAACAGATATTTCACAGCTTTATTTTTTAAAAAAGAAAATTCTCTAATATAAAAAATTAAAAACAAAAAAGATAAATCAATTAATAAAATGTTTATTAATGAAATTGTAGAGCCTAGAATAATTGAAATTGGAAAAAAGGAAAATAAAACAATAAAATAGTTGTTTATAAATTTATTATACATAAAAAAACTATAAACTAAAATTACTGCAAATGATTCTTTTAGATTTATGAACAGTGTTTTGCATAAAGTCAATTATTTCAATATCTTGAAACATGGTTTTAAAATAATCTGGTCTTATTGTGTCAAAAATTAATTTTGTATCTTTGTTAAGTATTTTTTTAAAATAATCAAGGTATAAATTAAAATTGTAATGGTAATCTAAAGAATATAAAGAAATAATGAAATCAAATTTTTTTTCTGGAAATTGATTAAAATCAAAATCATAAATTTTAAAAGATTTTTTATTCATTCCATTTTTTATAAGAAAAAACTCCAATAATTTTAAATTATTATAAGCTTCTTTATTTTCATTATCCCATCCATAAATAACTTTTTTAGAAATATAATTTTTTTCAATTATCGAAAAAAAACAATTTTTTGATTTTGAATTAATTATTAATTCTAACCCACACATTCCGCTTCCTATTGACAGAATATTCTTATTATCAAAATTCAAATTTTTTGCTAAAAGATTATATTCACTCAACATAGACTCTAAATATTTACTTCCAATTAATTTTGGGGAAATAAAATATTTTGAGGCAAAATTAGTAAAAAAATATCTTCCTAATATTTTTCTAACTCTTTTTAAGAATGGATTTAATAATTCAATTCTCTGCAATAAAATTAATTGAGCTATATCCCGATTCAAATGGATATTTTTTATCATTATAGCTTATTCGAATATTTAATTTTCTAAAAAACTTTTTAATTGCTTTGATCTGCTTGGGTGTTTTAATTTTCTAAGTGCTTTAGCTTCAATCTGTCTAATTCGTTCTCTTGTAACTGAAAACTGCAAACCAACTTCTTCCAGTGTATGGTCAGTATTCATGCCAACACCGAAACGCATTCTCAAAACTCTTTCTTCTCTTGGAGTAAGTGTAGATAATATTTTTGTAGTTGCCTCGCCTAAATTTGATTTTATTGCTTGCTCTAATGGTGCTAATGCTTTCGTGTCTTCAATAAAATCTCCAAGATTACTATCTTCTTCATCTCCAACTGGTTTTTCTAATGAGACAGGTTCTTTTGAAATTTTAAGAACTTTTCTAACTTTTTCTAAAGGCATTCTTAATTTTTTTGCTAATTCTTCTGGAGTAGCTTCTCTTCCAAATTCACTTAAAATTAATCTTTGTGTTCTAACAATTTTGTTGATTGTTTCTATCATATGCACTGGAATTCTAATGGTTCTTGCCTGGTCGGCTATCGATCTCGTTATTGCTTGTCTTATCCACCATGTTGCATAAGTTGAAAATTTATAACCTCTTCTATATTCAAATTTATCTACAGCTTTCATTAATCCAATATTTCCTTCTTGAATAAGATCTAAAAATTGCAAACCTCTATTAGTATATTTTTTAGCTATAGAAATTACTAATCTTAAATTGGCCTCTACCATTTCTTTTTTTGCAATTCTTGATTCTTTTTCTCCTTTTTGTACTCTGCTAACCAATTTTTTAAAATCTGTAACAGTTATTCCAAGTTTGTGACTTATTTCAACAAGCCTTTCTCTAATGTTTTTAAATTCCTCTTTATTTTTTTGAAAAAATTGTTTCCAAACTGAATTTGTATCTAAAAATTTTTTTAAGTTTGGATTAATTTCATTATCAACATAAAATTTTATAAATTCATTTCTTGATATTTTGTTATTTATTGCCAGCCTTAAAAGATTTCCTTCAAGAGAAACGATTTTTTTATTTTCAATATAATGTTTTTGCACCAATTCTTCTAAAACTGATGGTGACAATTGAAGTGTTTTAATATTTTTTAATATTTCGCCAACAATTTTTTGATAATTTTTTTCTTTTGAGTTTGAAAATGCACTTGATTTTAAAACACAATCTAATTTTTCTTTTTGATATTTAATTAATTTATTATAGTCTTTGGTTAAAATATTTATTGTTTGCAAAACTTTTGGTTTAATTTCATTCTCCATAGCGGCGAGAGTAGGATTGAACTCATCATCTTCACTATTTTCACCATTATCTTCTAATTTTTCTTTTGTATCTTCATTTGAATCTTTTGATTTAGCATTTTGATCTATATTTTCATATTCCATATAGTTTGTATCAATATCAATAATCTCTCTAACTAGAATCTGGTCATTTTGAAGTTTTTCATTCCATTCAAAAAATTGTTGTGCGGTAATTGGGCTTTGAGATAATGCGTTAAGCATTACATCTTTTCCTGCTTCTATTCTTTTTGCAATTGCAATTTCCCCTTCACGAGATAATAACTCTACTCCACCCATCTCCCTTAAATACATTCGTATAGGATCATCACTTTTATCAATAGTTTTTCCTTCTTCTTTTGAAGCACTATCTTTCTTTTTTAAAACTTTAAAATCAGATTTTTTTTCTACTAATGTTATTTTTTCATCAAAGATATGAATAAAAGCTTGCTCAAGATTTTCGCCTGAAAGGTTTCTTTTACCCAAAGATTTGTTTAATTCTTCATGAGTGATAAACCCTCTGTGGACACCCCTGCCCATCAGTCTTGCAAATGATTTTGTAATTATTCTTTCCACAATAAAAAGTCCGGAAGACCTATATAATACTAAATTTAAAAAAATCCATGTCTAATTTAGATGATTTAATTGATGTTTTGCTTTTTTTTTTGCTCTTTTAAATCTTTAATTTCATTAAATGTGGTTTCGCTCAAATCCTTAGAGAATTTTGATTCCAGCTCCTCTATTCTTACTTCTAGCCCATAAATTTTAAGATCGTGTAAATATTCAGCTAATAATTCAAATATTTTTTGTTGGTTATTTTTCTGATTATTCAAAATATGCTTTATTGATGCAAATTTAAATATTCTATCAATCAGCTGTTCATCTATTTCAAGATTATTTAATGCAAGTTTTTGTTCAGATTTTAATTTAGACAAAATAACATCAAAAATTAATTTATTTTCATTTGTGAAAAATTTTATGTTTTCAATTAAATGAATATTTTTTTGAAAAAGATCTAAATTATTCATTATTAAGTATAAAAGTGAAAATTCTTTTAACTCAATTGGGCTTAAAGACTTTGTTTCATTAAAGTGTTTTTGGGTTGATTTTAAGGATTTAACTTTTTTAGTGTAAAATTGTTTTTTGTTTATATTAGAGTGAGGTGTTAAAGCTGAAACTTGTTCTAAAAAGTATTCTAGTACATACTTTTTTATAAAACTATCTTTTATACTATTGGCAATTGATCTTAAATTTTTTTCAAAAATAGCCATAGATGAAGGGCTGCCATCTGTCTGTTTTTTATAGTGATTAAATATGAATCTGTGTATTGCAATTTTACTATTCTTGGCAAAATCAATAAAATAATTTTTACTATTCTTGTTTACAAAACTATCAGGGTCTTCACCATTTGGTAAAAATAAAAATGAAATATTTTTTTCAGGTTGCAGTTCCTTTATTGAATTTTCTGCAGCTCTTAATGCTGCTTTATATCCGCTTTCGTCACCATCAAAACAAATAATAATATCATCAAAAAACTGATTCAAAATTAATATTTGTTTATCTGTCAATGAAGTTCCAAGATTAGCAACAACATTTTCAATTCCATTTTTGTTTAATCCAATAACGTCCATGTAGCCTTCAACAAGATAAACATTATCAACTTTATTAGACAACTTTCTTGCAAAATCTAAATTATACAAATTTGATCCTTTTTTAAAAAATAGAGTCTCCGGTGAATTAATATATTTTGCTAGATAATTCTTTTCTTCGATTGTTCTTCCGCCTAATCCTATAGGTTGCCCTGAAATATTATTAATTGGAAAAATAATTCTGCTTCTAAATCTTTCAACATAAGTATTTTTCTTTTCATCCAAATAAAATAGACCACTTTCAGTTAAAATTTTTTCGCTAAATTCTTTTTTTAATTTTTCATAAAAAACTGGATTTTTTTTAACGTATCCAATTTTGAACTTTTTAACTTCTTCTTTAGATAAGTTTCTTTTTTTTAAATAATTTCTTGCTGTTTCTGACTCTTTATTTTTTAAAATTTCATGGTGATAAAATTGAACATATTGATTGTATATTGAACAATACTCTTGCCAATTTTTTTCTCTTTCTTCATCTTTTTTTGAAAATGTGTACGGCCTCATTCCTGCTAAATTTGCTAATGATTTTACTGCTTCGCCAAATTTTAAATTTTGTGTTTTCATTACAAAATCAAAAATGTTTCCATGTTCTGATGTGCTAAAACAATGATAAAAACCTTTTTCATCATTTACGGTAAAAGATGGAGTTTTTTCTGTTTTAAAAGGAGAAAGGCCTATAAATTCTTTTCCTCTTTTTTTTAGATTAACAGTTTTCGATACGACAGTCGAAACCTTCAGGCGCGCTTTAATTTCATCTAAATATTCCTTTGGATATTTCATTATTTATTTAGTAATTCTTTTAATACAGAGCCAGCTTTCGCAAAGTCTAAACTATCTGCGTATTGTTTTTTTAATTCTCCCATAACTTTTCCCATATCTTTAATAGAACTTGCGCCTAATTTACTTGCAGTTTCGGTGCAAATTTTTTTAGTTTCTTCTTCCCCAAGTTGCTTCGGTAGGTAGCCTGACAATATTTCTGATTCTTTTTCTTCAACTTCTAGCAAATCTTCTCTGTTATTTTTTTTGTAAATATCTATAGATTCAGACCGTTGTTTAATCATTTTTTTTAATAATTTTTTAATATCTTCATCATTTGTCTCTTTCTTGTTTGGACTTGATCTGTTGGATATATCTAAATCCTTTATACCTGATAAAATTAGCCTATAAGTTGATATTTGAATTTTATCTTTTGATTTTAAAGCATTTTTGTAGCCTGTATCGATTTTATCTCTTAGGGACATTATTTTTTTAATCTACTGTATAGATAATTTTGTTCAAAAGAAAAAATTTTTTTTTAAATATACATTAGATCTGTTGCGGAAATTTAGGTTTTATTGTATTAACCTTTAACTCATGAGTTGTAATTGAACAAAAAGCAAAAACTAGACTCAGCAAATTTTTCACATTTTTCATCAGGCGTTTTAGTTCTTGAAAACAAAACTATATTTAAAGGGATTGGTATCGGTTACCAAGGAACGGCTACTGGAGAAGTTTGTTTTAATACTTCTTTAACTGGTTACCAAGAAATTATATCTGATCCATCTTATGCTGGACAAATCATCAATTTTACTTTTCCACACATTGGAAATGTGGGAACTAACAATGAAGATCATGAATCTGATAAGATTTGGACAAAAGGAGTTATATTTAATTCAGAAATAACTAACCCTTCTAATTATAGATCATTGAGAAACTTAGATATCTGGTTAAAAAAAAACAAAATAGTGGGAATTACTGGGTTAGATACAAGAAGTTTAACTAATTTTATAAGAGACAAAGGAGCGCCTAAAGGTACAATTTCTAATAACAACAAAGGTATTTTTAATCTAAAAAAATTAACTAATAGCTCTATTAAATGGCCTGGACTTAATGGTCTTGATTTAGCAAAAATAGTTACTGCCAAAAAAAAATACACATGGAAAGGTTTCAAAACTTGGAAAAAAGAAAGAGGTTTTGAAAAAAACAAAAAGAAGAAGTACAAAATTATCGCAATTGATTATGGAATTAAAAAAAATATTTTGAGATATTTTTCTAATTTTAATTGCCAAGTAATTGTTGTTCCTTGCAACCTTGAATCTGAAGAAATCATTAAAATGAAACCTGATGGTATTTTTTTATCAAATGGCCCTGGTGACCCTGCTGCAACAGGAAAATACGCAATAAATATAATTCAAAGATTAATTAAAACAAATATTCCAATATTTGGAATATGTCTTGGACACCAATTGTTAGCTTTGGCGCTTAAAGCAAAAACAAAAAAAATGAAATTGGGTCACAGGGGTGCAAACCATCCAGTAAAAAATCTAATTAATAGTAAAGTTGAGATAACAAGTCAAAATCATGGTTTTGAAGTAATTGAAGAAAGCTTGCCAAAAAATGTTGAGATGACTCATAAATCTTTATTTGATAATTCTGTAGAAGGAATAAAGTTAAAAAATAAACCTGTTTTTTCTGTTCAATATCACCCAGAGTCAAATCCTGGCCCTCAAGATAGCCATTATTTATTTAATGAATTTATTAATTTAGTAAAAAAAAATGCCAAAAAGAAAAGATATTAAAAAAATTTTAGTAGTAGGAGCTGGCCCAATAATTATTGGCCAAGCCTGTGAATTTGACTACTCTGGTACACAAGCATGTAAAGCATTAAAAGATGAAGGTTATAAAGTAATATTAATAAACTCAAATCCTGCAACAATTATGACTGACCCTGGTGTTGCAGATAAAACTTACATTGAACCAATAACAATAGATATTTTGGAAAAAATTTTAGTAACAGAAAAGCCTGATGCAATTTTGCCAACGATGGGAGGACAAACAGCATTAAATTTAGCAATTAAAGCTGAAAAAATTGGATTGCTAAAAAGATATAAAATTGAATTAATAGGTGCAAATTCAAAAGCTATTTCTAACGCAGAAGATAGAAAAAAATTTAGAAAAAACATGACTGATATTGGATTAAATCTTCCAAAATCAGAAATCGTAAACAATATTAAACAAATTAAGAAATCTTTAAGTAAAGTTGGATTACCAGCAATAATCAGACCTGCATTTACTCTTGGTGGGCTTGGAAGTGGTATAGCCAAAACTAAAAAAGATTTTTTCAAACGTGTTAAGGAAGGTCTTGATGTATCGCCAGTAAATCAAGTTCTAGTAGAAGAATGTTTGGAAGGCTGGAAAGAATTTGAAATGGAAGTAGTTAGAGACAAAAAAGATAACTGCATCATAATATGCTCTATTGAAAATTTAGACCCAATGGGAATTCACACAGGAGACTCTATCACAATAGCGCCTGCTTTAACTCTCACAGATAAGGAATATCAAGTTATGAGAAATGCTTCCATTGCATGTTTAAGAAAAATTGGAGTAGAAACTGGAGGTTCGAACGTTCAATTTGCCATTAATCCAAAAAATGGACGAATGGTAATTATAGAAATGAATCCTAGAGTTTCTAGATCTTCAGCACTTGCATCAAAGGCAACTGGTTTTCCAATTGCAAAAGTGGCAGCAAAACTAGCCATTGGTTACACACTTGATGAATTAAAAAATGAGATTACTAAAGTTACACCTGCATCTTTTGAGCCAACTATAGATTATGTGGTTACAAAAATTCCTAGATTTACTTTTGAAAAATTTTCTAGTTCACCAGCAATATTAGGAACTTCAATGAAATCCGTAGGCGAAGCAATGGCAATTGGAAGAAACTTTAAGGAATCTCTTCAAAAAGCATTGATATCATTAGAGGTTGGTTTTTCAGGCTTGGACAGAATTTTTGATTTAAAAAAAAATGATATTCAAAGGAAACTAAAAACCAATATCCCAAATAAAATTTTATTAATTGCAGAAGCAATACGTAAAAAAATTAATTTAAAAAAAATATATAAATTGTCAAAAGTAGATCCTTGGTTCTTAGAACAAATTAAAGAAATTGTAGATGAAGAAAATAAAATCTCCAAAAAAGGTCTGCCTAAAAACTTTAATGAATTTAATAGAATTAAATCAATAGGATTTTCTGATAGAAAATTATCTCAACTAACTAATTTAGAAGAAAAAATTGTTAGAAGTAAAAGATTAGCTTTAAAGATTTTACCAGTATTCAAGAAAGTAGATACATGTGCTGCAGAATTTAAATCTTTTACACCTTATATGTATTCAACATATCAAAGAAACTTCAACTTAAATACAGAATGTGAGGCAAGCCCATCATCTAAAAATAAAGTAATTATTTTGGGAGGTGGACCTAACAGAATTGGACAAGGTATAGAATTTGATTACTGCTGCTGTCAAGCGAGTTTCTCCTTAAAAGAAGCAGGATATGAAACAATTATGATTAACTGCAATCCTGAGACTGTTTCCACTGATTATGACACAAGCGATAGATTATATTTTGAACCTTTAATTGAAGAATATGTTCATAACATAATTGTAAAAGAAAAATCCAAAGGTAATTTAGTAGGTATAATTGCTCAATTTGGTGGACAAACCCCCATTAAATTAGCTAAATTTCTTCATGAAAATTCATTCCCAATTATAGGAACTCAGTATTTATCAATTGATCTTGCTGAAGACAGAGATAGATTTAGAAAACTTCTAATTAAATTAAAATTAAAACAAGCTGACAGTGGTATTGCAAAATCTTATAGCCAAGCAATTAAAATCTCTGAAAAAATTGGCCTACCTTTAGTTGTTCGACCATCATATGTTTTGGGGGGCAGAGCAATGGAAATAGTTCATGAAAAAAATCAGTTAAAAAACTTTGTGGAAGAAGCTTTTAAAGCCGCAGAGAATAATCCAATATTGATTGATAAATTTATCAATAATGCAATGGAAGTTGATGTTGATGCTATTTCGGATGGAAATGAAGTTTTTGTTGCAGGAATAATGCAACACATTGAAGAAGCTGGCATTCATTCAGGTGACTCAGCATGTTGTATTCCCCCAATAGCTATCAAAGAAAAATTAATAATTGAAATAAAAAAACAAACAAAAAAATTAGCATTAGCATTGAAGGTAAAAGGATTTATGAATGTACAATATGCAATCAAAAATGATGAAATTTATATAATTGAAGTAAATCCAAGAGCAAGCAGAACAGTTCCATTTGTTTCAAAAGCAAAAGGAATTCCTTTAGCTAAAATCGCATCAAGAATAATGGTGGGTGAAAAGTTATCAAAATTTAATTTAGTAAATAAAAACAAGAATATGTTTGCTGTCAAAGAAGCTGTTTTTCCGTTTAATAAATTTCCAAATGTTGATGTATTGCTGGGTCCTGAAATGAAATCTACGGGAGAGGTAATGGGAATAGATGAAAATTTTGGTCTTGCATACGCGAAAAGTCAAATTTCAGCTGGAAATTCATTACCAACAAAAGGTTTGGCATTTTTATCTGTAAAAGACTCACATAAGAAGGAAGTGATTGATCTTGCAAAAAAATTAATAGAGTTAGAATTTACTTTATGTGGTACCAAAGGTACTGCAAGCACAATTAGAAATAATGGTATGAAATGTAAAAAAATAAATAAGGTAAGCAGTGGAAGACCACATATCGTTGATGTGCTAAATTCAAAAAAAATTTCTCTAGTAATTAATACTGGAGGTGGAAATAGTGAACATCGTATTAGTGATGCAAAAGCTTTGAGAAGAGGTACCCTAATTAATAAAGTTCCATATTGTACAAATATGTCAACTGCGTATGCTTGTTTAGAAGGTATTAAATCTCTAAAATCAAAAAAAATAAGTGTTAAAGCAATACAAAATATTTTTCGTTAATCAACTGGCCAATCAGTTTTAAAAGTTACATAATTTACTTGTAAACATCGTCTTTCTTTTTTTATCTCTTTTTTTTCCATTCCATGCCAAGAATTAGGTCCACTAGAAAAAAAATAACCATAATTATCTCTATAAGGTAAAGTTTTAATTTTTTTTAAATTTTTATCATAAAAGTCTGTTCCTAAACTTTCATCTTCATTAAATTTATTAATAAATAACAAGCAAGACATTAATTTTTCTTTAATATCACAATGTGGTTTTAGCCAAAAACCTTGTCTGTCACAAATAACCTCTACTCTTACATAAGATTTAGATAAATCTTTATTTATTAATTCAGAAACTTTTTTATACGTATTTTTATTTTGTAGCTCATTTATAAAACTTGTTAAACTAGGAAAATTATTAGAATTATTTTTATTTATAAAGCATCTAAATTTTAATGCTTTTCCTCCAGAAGCAATACCTTCTCTAAATTTTCCTTCCCCACCATCAATGGCCCTAGTGCCATCATATTGGAGATTGTGATCTGATGGGTTTGCAATATCGGCATTGCATATTTCTTGAATTGCAGATTCTGTTAGTGGCTGATTTAATTCCCAGTGAACAAATGGTTCATCAAATTTTTTTGAGTTTTTTATTAAAGAATTAAAGAAAGACATTTATAATATTTTTTTTTTAATTTCTTGGGCCACCCTATTAGTTTCATCTAATCTTTGATAGCTCCAATTTTCCAAATTGTGATTTAATTCTTTAATAATATTAAGTTCTTTAAATAAATCTATAAATTTTTTAAATCTATAATCATTTTTTGAAGTAGAAATTTGCGCTACATAAATTGGTTTACCTGTTAGAGATGCCTCTGAAATCATAGAAATTGAATCGCATGTTACTACAATAAACTTAGCTAATGATAAAGCTGATAAATATGCTTTCTTATCAACATTGTCTATTATTAAATGATCGGATCCGAAATATTCTTTAGCTAATTTTATAGTGTCAACTGGTGTTCTTATTGAAGGTATGACTACAAGCTGCAAGTTATTTTTATTTATATTTTCGTTTAAATTTTTATAAATTTTTTGAATATTCTCCTTTGTGTATTTATAGTATTTTGTAGGTCCTCCTAAAATTAAAATGATAATATCTTTTTTTTTATTAATTTTACCTTCTAAATAGCTCCTATTTTCATCAATTTCCTGCATAGTTAGATAATGCAATGCTCCTTTTGTAGAAATTACATTTTTGCCCTGAAGATTATCGTGTTCAGGAACTAATACAAAATCAAAGTTTTTTAATGAAACTTTAGGATTCTGAATATGAATATTAAATATTTTTTTTTTTGAACTCTTTTTGAAAAAAATTGATGGTATCACACTCTTTCTTCCGCAAGAAATTATAACATCAAAATCTTTTTCAATAATATTTTTAAATACAAATTTTTTTACAGGAGTAAATTTTGGAGGAAAATATTTCCAAAAACTATTTAATTCAATTTTTTCGTGAAAAAAATCTAATTCCAAAGCTTTAGCCAATCCTTCAACTTGGCTTATCATTCCATGCATTCCTTCAGTCAATAATAACCCTTTTAATTTACTCATTAATTACTATATAGCTTTGATATGAATCAAAATCCAACTAAACACGCAAAAGTGTTAATAATTGGATCTGGCCCAGCTGGATACACTGCTGCAGTTTATGCAGCAAGAGCTATGCTTAAACCAATTATGGTTTCAGGCATAGAGCCAGGAGGACAATTAACCACTACTACAGATGTAGAAAATTATCCTGGATTTTCAAAAGTTATCCAAGGACCGTGGTTGATGGAACAGATGAAAGAACAAGCAAAAGCTGTTGGAACAGAAATGATCGAAGATCATATTGCATCAGTAAATTTAAAATCAAAACCATTTGAAGCAGTCGGTGATGGTGGACGGAAATATACTGCTGATACAATTATAATTTCAACTGGAGCTCAAGCTAGATGGTTGAATATTGATTCTGAACAAAAATTTAGAGGATTTGGGGTTTCTGCATGTGCAACATGTGATGGATTTTTTTTTAAAGATAAAACAGTAGCTGTTGTAGGTGGAGGTAATGCAGCAGTAGAAGAAGCAATTTTCCTTACAAAATTTGCATTAAAAGTTAAATTAATTCATAGAAGAGATTCGCTTAGAGCAGAAAAAATGCTTCAAAAAAAATTAATGGAGAATAAAAAAATTGAAATCATTTGGGATAGTGTAGTTGAAGAAGTTATTGGAGACAATAAACCAAAAAATGTTAAAGGACTAAAAATTAAAAATGTAAAAACAAATAAAGTAGAGGAATTAAAAATAGATGGTCTTTTTATTGCTATTGGTCATGATCCTGCAACGCAATTATTCAAAGATCAATTAAATATGGATAAAGAAGGATATTTAACAACCAAACCAGATTCAACAGAGACAAATATACCTGGAGTTTTTGCCGCAGGAGATGTAAAAGATAAAATATTTAGACAGGCGGTAACTGCTGCTGGAATGGGTTGTATGGCTGCACTTGAAGCAGAAAAACATTTATCAAATAACTAAAACTTAGCTTAAACTTTCACAGAAAGATTTTATTCTATCCATTGCAACTTTAAGTTTTTCCATAGAAGTTGCATAAGAAATTCTAAAATAACCATCCAAACCAAAAGCAGAACCTTGTACTACTGCAACATTTGCTTTTTCAAGAAGTTTTTCTACAAAATCTGTATCCGTTTTTAATTTATTTTTTTTTCCTAATAATTTTTTACAGCTAGGAAATACATAAAAGGCACCATTTGGTTTTAAACAACTAATCCCTTTAATATTATTTAAACTCTTAACTACAAAGTCTCTTCTTTCTTTAAAGGCATTTGATCTTTCATCGATAAAGTCTTGAGTGCCATTTAAGGCCTCAACTGCGGCGGCCTGACTTACTGATGATGGATTAGATGTTGATTGAGACTGAATTTTTCCTATTGCTTTAATTATATCTTTTGAACCAGCAGCATAGCCTATTCTCCAACCTGTCATGGCATAAGACTTACTAACACCATTCATTGTGAGAGTTCTATCTTTCAGTTCTGAAACCTGTGCAATTGTAAAGAAATTAAAGTGATCATATTTAATATGCTCATAAATATCATCACTTAGAATGTGTACTTTTTTACTTTTTACTAAAACTTTTGCTAAATCTTCTATTTCACCTTTTGAATATCCGGCCCCAGTAGGATTTGAAGGTGAATTCAAAATTAACCATTTAGTTTTTTTTGAAATAGCCTTTTTAAGTTTTTTAGCTGTTAATTTAAAACCATCTTTTTCATCACATTTGACAATTTTTGGTTTTCCACCTGCAAGCAAAACCATGTCAGGATATGATACCCAAAAAGGTGCTGGAATTATAACTTCGTCACCTTTATTTAAAGTTGCCATAAATGCATTATAAAGAACTTGCTTTCCGCCTGTTCCAACAGTTATCTGATCAGTTGAGTAATCTAAATTATTTTCTCTTTTAAACTTTTCGACAATTGCTTTTTTTAATTCTGGAGTTCCATCAACAGCAGTATATTTGGTTTCTCCATCTTTGATCGCTTTTATTGCTGCATCTTTGATATTGTCTGGCGTATCAAAATCTGGCTCACCTGCTCCAAGTCCAATTACATCTTTGCCTGCAGCTCTTAATTCTCTTGCTTTTTGAGTAACCGCAATTGTTGGTGATGGTTTTATACGTTTTAAACTGTCAGATATTATGCTCATTGAAAAATATTAATATTCTAATACCTTGTTTAATATATGCAAAATACTTATCAAGATTTAATTACAGATATTCAAAGCAAAAACCCAGAAATAAGAGGAAAACTTGAAGGAGGTAAAAAATTTAAACTTGTAACAGACTTTAAGCCTGCAGGAGATCAGCCAGAGGCAATAAAAAAATTAGTTAATAGTGCAAATAAAGGTGAATTTAATCAAGTTCTACTTGGGGTTACAGGTTCTGGTAAAACTTTTACAATGGCTAAAGTCATTGAAAAAACTAATAGACCTTCATTAATTTTGGCTCCTAATAAAACTTTAGCTGCTCAACTTTATGGTGAGATGAAAAATTTTTTTCCAGAAAACGCTGTTGAATATTTCGTTTCTTATTATGATTATTATACTCCAGAAGCTTATGTGCCTCGGTCAGATACTTATATTGAAAAGGAAGCCTCTATAAATGAACAAATAGATCGTATGAGACATTCAGCAACAAGATCGTTACTAGAAAGAGATGATGTTTTAATAGTTGCAAGTGTATCATGCATCTATGGTTTAGGCTCTGTTGAGGCTTATAGCAAAATGACCATAACTCTTAAAAAAAACTGTGAATATAATAGAGAACAAATTATAAAATCATTGGTTAACTTGCAATATAAGAGAAATGATCAAAATTTTTATAGAGGAACTTTTAGAGCTAGAGGAGAATATCTAGAAATTTTCCCTTCACACTTAGAAGATCGTGCTTGGAGGTTAAGTTTATTTGGTGACAAATTAGAAAAAATAGAAGAATTTGATCCTTTAACAGGAGATCACGTTAAAGATTTAAAATTAGTTAAAATATATGCTAATAGTCATTATATCACGCCAAAACCTACTATAGAACAAGCAATAATAAATATTAAAAAAGAATTAGAAATCACTCTCAAAAAACACAAAGAACAAAATAAATTACTTGAGGCACAACGTTTAGAAGAAAGAACTAAATTTGATTTGGAAATGATTGAAGCAACAGGATCCTGTGCTGGAATTGAAAATTATTCAAGATTTTTATCAGGAAGAAAACCTGGTGAACCGCCCCCTACACTGTTTGAATATTTTCCAGATAACACTCTAATATTTGTAGATGAATGCCATGTAACTGTTCCTCAGCTAAATGGAATGTTTAAAGGAGATAGATCAAGAAAAAGTACTCTTGCAGAATATGGATTTAGATTACCTTCTTGTATGGATAATAGACCACTTAAATTTGAAGAATGGAATATGATGAGAACTCAAACAATTTTTGTATCTGCCACACCAGGACCTTGGGAGCTAGAACAAGTAAAAGGGAAGCATATTGATCAAGTAATTCGACCAACAGGACTAATTGATCCACTCGTTGAGGTAAGACCTGCAAAAAATCAAGTGGATGATTTAATGCATGAATGTAAAAAAACTATTGAAAAAAATTATAGAGTCCTAGTTACAACTTTAACAAAGAGAATGGCCGAGGACTTAACTGAATATCTTCATGAAAATGGAATTAAAGTTAGATACATGCACTCTGATATTGATACGCTTGAAAGAATTGAAATTATGAGAGATTTAAGAATGGGTGTGTTTGATGTTCTTGTTGGTATCAATCTTTTAAGAGAAGGATTAGATATTCCCGAATGTGCACTAGTTGGAATTTTAGATGCTGATAAAGAAGGCTTTTTAAGATCGGAAAGATCATTAATTCAAACAATTGGAAGAGCTGCAAGAAACTTAGATGGGAAAGTTATTTTATATGCTGATAAAAAAACAAACAGTATTAATAAAGCCATTGAAGAAACAGATAGAAGAAGAACTATTCAAGTAAACTACAATAAAAAAAATAAAATTAGCGCAACAACAATAAAAAAAGAGATAAGCGATGTATTAGAAAGTGTTTATGAAAAAGATTATATAAAAATAGGAACTAATCAAAATATTGGAGGAAATCTAAAAAAACACTTAAAAGTTCTAAACAAAAAAATGAAGGAATCTGCTTCAAATCTAGAATTTGAAGAAGCGGCTAAGATAAGAGATGAAATTAGAAAACTTGAAAGTGCTGAATTAGAGATTACACTAAATCCTAAAGTAAAACAGTACAGTTTAAATAATAAAATTTATCCAAAAGGAAGATCAACTATGGGTATGCCAGGAACAAGAGCAAAAAAAGGAAAGAAAAAGTGGAAGCAAATAAAATAATTATAACTGGTGGTGCTACAAGAATTGGTGCAGCAATTGCAAATAAATTATCTGGTCCTGGGGTAGAAATTGTAATTCATTACAATAAATCAAAACTAAATGCTGAAAAATTAAAAAAAAAATTATCAAAAAATTTAACAAAAGTATATTTGGTCAAAGGAGACTTAAGTAAAGAAACTGATTTAAAAAAAATAGTAAAATTTAGCAAAATAAAATTAAAATATTTTGACTGTTTAATAAATAATGCTTCATTGTTTGAAAATGATAAATTAGAAAATTTTACTACTGACAGCTGGGGAAAACATTTAAGAACAAACTTAAGAGCACCAGCATTACTTTCAAAAGAATTTGCAAAAAACATTAAAGGTGAAAATAACAATATTATCAATATTATTGACCAGAGAGTTTTTAAATTAACACCATTCTTCTTTTCATACACAATAAGTAAGACCGGCCTTTATACTATGACCAAAACTAGCGCTATAAGCCTAGCTCCAAGAATAAGAGTAAATGGTATTGCGCCAGGACCAACTCTTAAAAATAAAAGACAAAGTGAAAAACATTTTAAAAAACAATATTTAGCCACTCCTTTAAAAAGACAAGTTAATGTATCAGAAATTTGTAATGCAGTTGATTTTTTTATTAAAAACAGATCAATTACTGGACAAGTGCTGGCCGTTGATAGTGGGCAAAATTTGAACTGGCAAACACCAGATATCATAGGAACTAAAGAATGAAAAAAAATAATCTAAAAGTTGTTAAAATAGATAAGAATAAAAGCTTATTTAATTATGAGAAAAAAATCCTTATTAAAGAGCTTACTTTAAATTTGAAGCTAGGCTATTTCGGTTTTGAAAAAGATAAACCACAGAAAGTAAAGTTTACATTAGAAATTGACTACAGAGATAAAAAGCCAACTAATGATAAAGATTTAAAATCAATAGTTAATTATGACAAAATAGTAAAACTAATAAAAAAATTAGTAAAAAATAAACATTACAACTTTCTTGAAACATTAGCGGAAGATGTTTTTGATGAACTATTTAAAGATAAAAGAATTGATAAAATAAATCTACAAATAGAAAAATTAGAAATTATGAAAGACTGTTCATCAGTTGGAATACAAATTTCTAAAAAAAGAAGCCATGAAAAGTTCTGATCTTGGAAAAGAAGTAATCAAAAAAGAACTTTCTTTAATACCTAAAAGTCCCGGGATCTATAGAATGATAAACTACAAAGGGGACGTTCATTATATTGGAAAAGCAAAAAACTTACCTAATAGACTTAAGAGTTATGTTTCTGAAAAAAACCATATAATTAGAACAGAAAGAATGTTGGCGCAAACTCATAAAATAGAAATCACAACAACTTCTAATGAAAGTGAAGCTTTACTTTTGGAAGCAAATTTAATTAAAAAATTTAGGCCAAAGTTCAATATTTTACTTAAAGACGATAAATCATTTCCATTTATATACATTGGTAAGAAAGATAAGTGGCCTCAACTAATTAAACATAGAGGAAAAAAAGATAAACATGGTTTTTATTTTGGTCCATTTGCATCAGCTGGTTCGGCAAATTGGACAATCAAAATGCTTCAAAAAATATTTCAAATCAGAGTTTGCGATGAAGGCACATTTAAAAATAGAAAACGCCCATGCATTTTATACCAAATCAAAAGATGTTCTGCCCCTTGTGTAGGATATGTAGATGAAGTTGAATATAAAAACTCTGTTCAAGATGCAATAAAATTTGTTTCTGGAAAATCAAGAGAAATTCAAAAAAATTTATCCAAACAGATGGAAGAAGCAAGTGAAAAGCTAGATTTTGAAAAAGCTTCAATGCTTAGAGATAAAATTAAATCACTCAATATAATTCAATCCTCTCAAAAAATTAATGAGTCCAACTTAGTAGATGCTGACGTAATTGCTGCATACAAAGAATCTGGTAAAACTTGTGTTCAAGTATTTTTCTACAGATCTAAACAAAATTGGGGAAATCAATCTTATTTTCCTAAACATGACCCTGATCAAAATATTTCTGAAATATTATCTTCATTTATAATGCAGTTTTATGAAAATAAAAATGTTCCAAAATTAGTTATTTTAAATCATGAAATAAAAGATAAAAAATTAATTGAAAAAACTTTAGGTTCAAAAGAAGATAAAAGTATTTCAATTACAATAGTAAAAAAAGGATCCAAATCAAGCGTTGTTTTGCTTGCAGAAAAAAATGCAAAAGAATCTTTAAATAGAAAAATTTATGAAGCAAACAATAATAAAAATTTATTTGAAAGAATAAATCAAAAATTCAATATTAAAAATAGTATTAGTTTAATTGAAGTTTATGATAACAGTCACATTCAAGGAACAAATAGTGTTGGTGCAATGATTGCTTTCGGAGAAGAGGGATTTATAAAAAAAAGGTATAGAAAATTTGATATCAAAACAAAAAGTGCAGAAAATGATGATTATGCAATGCTTAAAGAAGTACTGAATCGAAGATTTAGAAGGGCTTTGCTCGAGAAAGGAAATTATTTATCTCTTCCTGATCTTTTATTAATTGATGGTGGAAAAGGACAATATACTACATCAAGAGAAGTTTTAAATGAGTTTGGGTTATATGACTTGCCAATTATTGCTATTGCAAAAGGAAAATTTAGAAATAGTGGTAATGAAACTTTTTTTCATAATAGAAAAAGTTTTAAATTTGAAAAGAATGATCCAACACTTTTCTTTTTACAAAGATTAAGAGATGAAGCACATAGATTTGCAATTAGTACACATAGAGCTAAAAGAAAAAAAGGTATAAGTAGCTCTCTCTTAGATCAAATTAATGGCATTGGATCTATAAGAAAAAGAGCTTTATTAAATCATTTTGGGTCGGCAAGAGCAGTAGAATCTGCAAGTTTTGAAGAAATTAAATCAGTCGAAGGTGTTGAGGAAAAAGTAGCAAAAAAGATATATAATTTTTTTCACGAATAATATGAAAATAAAAATACCAAATATTTTAACTATCGGCAGAATAATAATAGTACCTTTTTTTGTTCTTGCTTTTTATCTACCTGGTTTTTACGGTGATTTTATTGCTTTTGCATTATTTATTGTGGCCTCATTTACTGATTTTCTAGATGGTTTGCTAGCTAGAATGTTTAAAGAAGAATCTAAGCTTGGAGAATTATTAGATCCAATTGCAGATAAAATAATTGTTGCAGCGGCTTTAATTTTGTTGGTAATGAATGGGACAATTAAAAATTATGAAGTATTGGCAGCAATTATAATTTTAACTCGAGAAATATTAATTTCTGGATTAAGAGAATTTTTAGCAAAAGGACAAATAAAAATGCCTGTTTCAAATTTAGCAAAATTAAAAACTTTTTTACAAATGTTTTCAATAGCAATTTTATTAACAGGTGAAACAGGAAATAAAATTATAAATTTTCAAGATTATAATGCTCAAACAATTGGAATAATCTTATTATGGTTATCAGCGTTTTTAACTTTATACACTGGGTACGAATATCTTAGAAAAGGTATTGATCATGCTATTTCTGAAGATGAAAAAAATTAGGCAGCTTTCTTTTTTCTAACCAACTTGTCATAACTTGTGGATAAATCCAAAATAAGATTGCATACTTTGTAATTATGCTCAATAATCTTTGAAACAGGAGTAACTTCCGCTGCCGTGCCAGTAAGAAAACACCCAGCAAAATTAGAAAGTTCATCTAGTGAAATTTTTCTTTCATTGATCTTTATATTTTTAGATTTTGCTATTTCAATTACTGTTCTCCTAGTTATTCCATCTAAAAAAGAATCTGGTATTGGTGTATGAAGTTCTCCATTTTTATCTTTAAAAAATATGTTTGCCCCAGTTGCTTCAGCAACATTACCTTCATGATCAAGCATTAATGAATCTGTATATCCATCTCTCTCAGCTTCATGTTTTGAAAGAGTGCAAATCATATATAATCCTGAAGCCTTAGTGTCCCAAGGAATTGTGTCGGGAGAAGGTCTTCTCCACTTAGAAATATTTAATTTTATTCCCTCAGTTTTTAATTTTGGATCAAAATAAGAGCCCCATTCCCATGTTGCAATTGCAACATGTATTTTTGTTTGTTGTGCTGAAACTGCCATCATTTCACTTCCTCGCCAAGCAAAAGGTCTAATGTATCCGTTTTGAACATTTTGAACTGAAACAATTTTCTTAGTAGCTTTATTTATTTCATCTTTTGAATAAGGAATTTTAATGTCCATTCTTTTTGCAGAATGATAAAATCTATCTGTGTGCTCCTCTAGCTTGAATATCTCCCCATCATAAACTCTTAGTCCTTCAAATACAAAACTTGCATAATGTAATCCATGACTGAGAGCATGAAGTTTTACTTCTTGCCAATCAACAAGTTCATTGTTGTACCAAATTTTGCCTTCTCTTTTATCGTAGGGTATCATTAGATTTTTTTTCTTCAAAAATTATCTTTGTATATATAATATGTCAATATAACTTACCAATATGCGTGAACTTTTATATTTAAAAGATGATCAATTGAAAGAATTCATTGAAAAACTCTTTATCAGTTACAGAGAGTCGTTTTCTGATGCAAAAAAAACATTAGATAAATATTCAATTGGTGTAGCTCATCATAAAGTTATTCACTTATTGTCCATTTATAAAGGCATAACAATTTCAGAATTATTAAAAAAATTAAAAATTACTAAACAAAGTTTAAATAGAGTTATAAAAGATCTAATAAAACTAGATGCAATATCTTTTAAAAAAGATAAAAAAGACACAAGATTAAAGCATATTTTTTTAAGTGAAAAAGGTGAAAAACTTTTTAATGAAATTTTTTCAGTTCAAAAAAAAAGAATTTATAAGGCCTTTCTTAATTCAACTTCAGAAGAAGTTTTATACTTTGATAATGTTTTAAAAAAAATAATTCATGAATAAATTTCTTGGCCATATACTTGTTGTTGATGATGACGATGGAATAAGAAATTTAGTAAAACAATATTTAACTGAAAATAATTTTTTAGTTACAACCGCAAATAGTGCAGAAGATGCAAAAGAAAAAGTTTCAATAATTAAATTTGATTTAATAGTTCTAGATATAATGATGCCAGGTAAAACTGGCCTAGAGTTTACTTTAGAAAATAAGAATAAAATCAATACACCAATTATTCTTCTAACCGCAAAGGGTGAAACCACCGAAAGAATAGAAGGTTTAGAAACTGGAGCTGACGATTATTTACCAAAACCTTTTGAACCAAAAGAACTAATTTTAAGAATTAAAAATATTTTAGATAAAACAAAAAGTAAAAATCAAAAAAAAATTATTGAATTTGATAATATTAAAATAAATTTGAGTAAGTCATTAATAGTTCAAAATAAAAAAGAATTTAAAATAAATAATACAGAAAAAATTATACTGGAAAAAATGATTAATGCTCCTGGCCAAACTTTTTCAAGAGAATCTATTGGCAAATTAATTGATCTAGATAAAGAAAGATCTATTGATGTTATAATAACAAGATTAAGAAAAAAAATTGAAATTGATCCGAAAAATCCAAAATACTTACAAACAATAAGAGGAGTTGGTTATGTTTTATGGATTGAGTAAATTTATCAAAAATCTTTTACCTAAAAGATTATTTTATAGAGCATTATTAATTGTTGCAGCGCCTATAATTATTTTACAAATAACTATTTCTATAGTTTTTTTTGATAGCCTTTGGATAAAAACAAACAAAGGAATGACTAGAGCTTTAGTTGGAGAAATTGCAACTTTTATAAGTGCATATGAAAATGAAGAATACAATAAAGATTCACTAATTAATCTTTTTAAGAAAAATTTACATTTTCATGTAAAATTTGAACCAAAAAAATTATTACCTAAAAATGACACTCAAAGATGGTTCAGTCCTATAGATAGAACTTTAAGAAGAGAATTAAAATCTAAACAATTTAATTATTGGTTCGATACAACTTCATATAAAAGTTTAATTGATTTAAGAATTCAGTATTTAAATGGATATTTTCAATTTTATATTCCAAAAGAAAGAGTAACAACTAGTTCTGCAAGAATGTTTGCACTATGGATAACTTTGCCTGCTTTCTTATTGATTGCTATTTCATTAATTTTTTTAAAAAATCAAACCAGACCAATAACAAATTTAGCTAAAGCATCTGCAAAATTTGGTAGAGGTGAAGAATTAGATGAATTTAGACCTTCGGGTGCACTTGAGATAAGGCAGGCAGGATATGAATTTGATAAAATGAGAAAAAGAATAATTCGTCATCTAAATCAAAGATCAGAAATGTTGTCAGGAATTAGTCACGATCTTAGAACACCTTTAACAAGAATAAAATTGCAACTAGCATTTATAAAAGATCAAGAAATTGCAAAAAAATTATCGAATGATGTGCAAGATATGGAAAAAATGTTAAATGAATACTTGCAATTTGCAAGTTCTAGCTTTGCTGAAAAAACAGAAAAATTTAATATGGCTGAGTTGATATTAGAAAGTATTGATAAGTATGAAAATAAAAATATATCAACAAATTTAGATAAAAAAATTATTATGAATGGCAGAAAAATTTTAATCCAAAGATGTCTTAATAATCTTATTGATAATAGTATAAAATATTCAAATAATATTCATATAGAGTTAAGTAAAAGTAAAGATTTTTTGTCTCTAATAATAGACGATGATGGTCCAGGAATTTCAGAAAAAGAATATGACAATGTTTTTAAACCATTTTATAAGATAGATAAAAGTAGAGGTGACTCTAAATCCAGTGTGGGTCTTGGAATGTCCATTGCTTCAGACGTAGTTAAATCGCATGGTGGAAACATCGCATTGGACAAGTCTCCACAAAATGGTCTGAGAGTTAAAGTTATCTTCCCTTTTTAGTTTTTTTTTTTAAATAATTTTTTTCTAATTTTTTTATTTTTTTTTCTAAATTTTCAATTCTATTATTTAAAATTTCCGTTTCTTCTTTGCTGGTCAGTTTCATTTTAAAAATTACTTCATCTCTTTTTGAGTTTAATATACTAATGATTTCAGAACTTAGATCTCTATAAGATATAAGACCCTGTTCAAATAATTTCGCTAATTTATCAATTACGAATTTTGATTTTGACATATATTCATTTATAAAATTAATATATTCTACATTTATTATTTAAAAATGTTTATTAATAATTTTGACCCAGTTGCATTTCAAATTTTTTCCTTTGAAATAAGGTGGTATTCTTTAGCATATATTTTTGGAATTGTATTTGGATGGCTTTATTGCAAAAAAAAATTAATTAAAGATGAAAAGCTACTTAATTTATTTGATGATTTAATAGCTTATTTAATAATAGGAATTATCATAGGTGGCCGTTTGGGTTATGTTGTATTTTACAATTTTAATTATTATTTAAATAATTTTTCTGAAATATTAATGATTTGGAATGGAGGCATGTCTTTTCATGGTGGATTAATAGGTGTTATTTTGACAACCATAATATTTTGTAAAAAACATAAAATTAATTCATATATTTTTTTAGATTTAATTGCATTAGTTGCTCCAATTGGATTATTTTTGGGAAGATTAGCAAATTTTGTTAACTCAGAACTTTATGGAAGAGAAACAGATGTTTTTTGGTCAGTAAAATTTATTGCTATTGACAATATATCAAGACATCCTTCGCAAATATATGAAGCTATATTTGAAGGGCTAATTCTTTTCTTTCTATTAAATCATTTTGCAAAAAAGGATAATTTTAAAAAACCAGGATTAATTTCATCAATGTTCTTAATATTTTATTCTTTTTTTAGATTTACATTAGAATTTTTTAGAGAACCAGATTTTCAAATTGGCTACTTAATATATCAACTAACTCTTGGGCAATTTATTAGCATTGTATTTTTCTTTTTAGGAATATCTTTATATTTAAAAAATAAATGAGAATTAAAAAAAATCATA
The DNA here is from genome assembly GCA_902551215.1 of uncultured Pelagibacteraceae bacterium. Classification (GTDB taxonomy): domain Bacteria; phylum Pseudomonadota; class Alphaproteobacteria; order Pelagibacterales; family Pelagibacteraceae; genus Pelagibacter. Next base: position 44,121 of record CACDCI010000003.1, read on the forward strand.
TTTTAACCGTAGATAAATATATTTACGAAGCATTATATAATAGAAAATCAGGCTACTATATGAATGACAATCCTTTTGGAAAAAATGGTGACTACATAACAGCTCCAAACATTTCTATATTATTTTCAGAAATGATTGCAATATGGATAATTTTATTCTGGGAAAATCTAAAACGTCCTAAAAAATTTAATCTTGTTGAGTTAGGCGCTGGCAATGGCGAAATGATAAAACAAAT
>CACDCI010000004.1 GCA_902551215.1 uncultured Pelagibacteraceae bacterium
GGGACCGTTAGCATTTTTACCAATTTCGAATATTAAATCTTCAATAGTATTTTCAGCAATTAATAAAAAAAAAAATTTTAGTGAAAAAGAAATTAAAAATTTAATTTATCAATATAATAAAAATTATGAAATTAAAAGTTTCGGTAAATTAGAAAAATTCGAATTAAATTTTTCTGTTGCTAGAAAATATTATTATAAAAATATAATCAGTTTTGGTGATAGTCTTCACAAAATTCATCCACTTGCAGGGCAAGGTTTTAATATGACTTTAAGAGATATAAAAATTTTATCAAAAATTATAAAAGAACGTGTAGATTTAGGTTTGCAGATAGATCATTCAATTTATGAAGATTTTGAAAAAAAAACTAAACATTTTAATTTTATTTTTTCTTCTGCTAATGATTTTATTTATGAATTTTTTAAATTTGATAACAAATATAAAAACAATTACTTGAATCAATTAGTAAAATTTTTAGGTAAAAATAAATTATTTAACAATATTGCATCTAAATATGCTGATCAGGGATTATCTATTTAAAATTTACTGAATAGTCGTGTTACTGAAATCATCCAATATATAAGTTTTAATAATTTCTTCTAATTTAAATTTTCTTGAAATTAGATTTTGGGTTTCCAATAATGCTTGCTTTTCTTCTAAAGAAAATGGTGAAGCCATTGCAAGTGTATTGATTGTTTGGTTTAGATCTTGTTTTTCCAACTCTTTCCAATTTATAATATAGCCTTTTTTTTGAAATAAATTTTTTAAATTTTTAAATATAAGCTCAAGATCAGTAAATTTAATTTCCTCTTTGTTAGAATTAATATCATTTTTAAATTCATTAAAACTAACTTTGCACTCACGGTAAAGTTTATTATTTTTTATTTCATCAATAATTTTAAAACGACTAAGACCATTTATAATAATTAAATATCTTCCATCTTCACTTTCATTAAAGCTTGTTATTTTTCCTAAACATCCAATATTATATAATTCAGGGATAGAGTTATTAGAATTTTTTTTTGGTTGTATCATGCCTATCATTCTTGAATTTTTCATACTATCATCAACCATTTCTATATATCTTGGTTCAAAAATATTTAATGGAACTGTTGTTTTGGGAAAAATTATAAAATTTGATATTGGAAATACAGGAATTTTATTTGGTAATTTATTTTTATTATCCATTCATTAACTTAACAAATTTTTATTATTTCTTGCATTAAAAAAAACCTCTATCTATAATAACTTTTTAATAAGCGGGCATAGCTCAGTGGTAGAGCGTCTCGTTGCCAACGAGAAGGTCGAGGGTTCGACCCCCTTTGCCCGCTCCAAAAGACATAAGGTATTTATGAATAATTTAGCAAATAAAAAATGTATTCCTTGTGAGGGAGGCATACCAAAGTTTGATACAACTGAAATCCACAAATATCTAAAAATGGTAGATGGCTGGGAAGTTAAAGAAGATGAATCGAAAATTTTTTATTTGATTAAAAAATTTAAATTTAAAAATTTTTTAGAAAGTCAAAACTTTATAAATAAAGTAGGTGAAATTGCAGAACAAGAAGGACATCATCCGGATATATGGTTTGGATGGGGTTATGCCAAAATAAAAATTTTTACTCATTCTATAAAAGGTTTACATGAAAGTGATTTTATTCTTGCAGCTAAAGTAGATAAAATACTTTAATGTTTAAAATGTCTTGTTTTTGAAAATACCAAGACCGTTTCAGTTTGATTGGCAAACTTAATTATTTCTTTATCTCTGATTGATCCAGATGGTTGAATTACAGCAGAAATACCAGCTTGAACTAAAGTCTCAATTCCATCTACAAATGGAAAAAATGCATCTGAAGCAGCTACTATCCCATCAGTATTATTAGTTTTTTGAAATTGATTCATTTTATTTATTGCAATTTTGCAACTATCTAATCGACTTGGTTGTCCTGAACCAATCCCAACAGTAGTATTATTTTTTGCCAAAACAATTGCGTTTGATTTAACAAATCTACATATATTAAAAGCAAAAATTAAATTTTTTAATTCTGTAACAGATGGTTTTTTCTTTGACACAACTCTGAAATTTTTTTTAACAAATGGATTTATGTCTGTAGATTGAACTAAAATAGAATTGAAATTCGACATAAAATTATACATATTTTCAAAAGCCAAATTATTAGCATCAATAATTCTCAAATTTTTTTTCTTTTTTAAGATTCTAAGAGCTTCTTTTTCAAAGCCATTAGCAATTACAACTTCAAAAAAAATTTTATTTAATTCTAAAGCCAAATTTTTATTAACTTTATAATTGCAAGAGACGATACCCCCAAAAGCACTTATGGGATCGCATCCTAATGCTGATTGATAACTTTTTTTATTATTTTTATCTATAGAAACACCGCATGGGTTAGCATGTTTTACAATTACTGTGCCAATATTTTTTGGTAGAGACTTAGAAATCATTAAAGCTGAGAATATATCGTTATAATTGTTATAGCTTAATTGTTTTCCGTGAATTTGCGAAATCCCTAATTCGTTAGTTTTAGAATAAATTGCACTTTCTTGGTGAGGATTTTCTCCATATCTTAATTTTTGAACTAAATTGCTGTAAAAAATTTTTTTTTTTGGAAAAAAATTTTTGGAAATTCTATTAAAGTAGTTAGAAATTAAAGCATCATAGTAGGCAGTTTCAGAAAAAGCTTCTTCTGACATTTTTCGCCTAAAAGTTAATGAGGTTGAACCTTTATTGGAGTGAAGTTCATTTATTAATCCCTTATATTGTTTTGGTGAAGTGATTACTGTTACGTCATTATAGTTTTTGGCAGCAGCTCTAACCATGGTTGGCCCTCCAACATCTATATTTTCAATAATTTTAGAATGATTTTTTGTGTTTTTTAATGTTTCTTCGAATGGATAAAAATTTACAATTACCAAATCAATTTCATCAAAATTATTTTTTATTAGTTCTTTTTTATGAGATTTATTATTTCTTTTACTTAATATTCCTGCATGAATTTTTGGATGTAGTGTTTTTACTCTGCCATTTAAAATTTCTGGAGAATTAGTATATTTGGAAATTTCAATACATTTGTGTTTTAATTTTTTTATTTTTTTATAAGTTCCACCAGAACTAATTAATTTTATTTTATACCTGGATAGTGTCTTTAAAAGAGGTGTTAATTCTTCTTTATTAGACAAAGAAATTAACGCCTTTTTTATTTTTTTCATTTTATATTTTGATTAATTCCCATTTTATAGTCTGGTTTTCATTTTGAGTCATGCCAGAAATAAATATATTTTGATTTTCAACATATGAATTTTTTTTGCCAAAATACAAACCTGTTTCTATGTCAATAGTGTGTCCGTCGCATGTAAACTTCCATCCTTCATTTTCAAGCTCTATAAATATTGATTTATTATCTTGTGTTTTCATAGTTTTTATATTTGGTTCTAAATGAAAACGAATTTCAAAATTTGTGCTTTTATTTTTTTTTTTTCTAATTAGCTTATCAATTCCAATGAATTTGTTATTTTCTGGAAAAAATTCAATTTGTCTATCATGAATAATACCGTATTGTTTGCTATATCCATCATGTGCAGCTTTTATGCTCCAATAATTTTTTTGACATATAACTGATTTATTGGTTATTTTTAAACCACTTTCAACTATTGAATGTTTGTTACCTTGCTTTCTTAATTTGCAGGAAGATTGATTATCAATAATTAAAGTACTTTGTGAAGCAGTTGATTTTGAAAGATCATTAAGTTGATGTTTGTAATTTTGAAAATAACCAGAATTACAAATTAGTTTTTTTTCACCAGACATAATTTCAAAAGATAAAGCTCCTGCTTGATAGTCTCTAGAAAATTTTTTTTCTGGGGATGGGCCAATATCCATTATAAGTGCATTTTTTTTATTTTTTAAAATTGAATAACCAGCAACTTCATTATTTTCATTTTTAAATTTGTAACCGTATCTTTTTAAATAATTATCAAAATCGTTATTATTAATTTCATTATTTCCATTAAATAAAATATTTTTTTTAAAATTTTGGAAAATTAATGAGTAAGATTGACCCAAATGATAAATAGCCTCATCAATATATTCTGGTATATCATTTTGAGATTCTTTTAACCATTCTCTAATTAATATAAAATATTTTAAATAAAAATTTAATTGTCTTATACTTCTTGATTTTGGAAATCCTTCATTATCAAATGAAAATTTGATTATTTTTTTAAGTAAGTTTAATCCAAAATCTAGATATCCCGATTTATCATGAAAGGAAAGACCAGTTAGAATTATTGCTGTACACCCTATCATTTTATCATCAATCCAATCTGATCTCTTTATTTCATTTATTAAGTGGTTAATTTGTTTTTGAATAATAGAATTAAATTTTGTTTTATATTCTTGACTACTATCTTCATAAGTTAATTTTGAATTAGATATCCAGGCAATTATTCTCTTTGAAAGAATGTCAACATCCCAACTTTTATAATTATAGTTATGATTAGATTCTATCCATTTAAGAATAATTGACTGAGTAGACTGTTTAGAAGATTTTAAATCTAATGTGAATAACCAAAAAAAACTATGTAATTTTTTATAATCTTTTTCTTTTATATTTTTATTTATCCAAATAGAATTTAGTGAAAAATCTTCTATTTTATTTTTTTTTTCATATTTAATTAAACAATCTAATATACTTGGGCTAGGTTTATATTCTAAATTTTTATCATTAATTTTAGAAATTTTTTTATTATAAATATTTGAATTTAAATAAAAATTTCTTGCTTTGCTTGTAAAGAAAAAAAAAAATTGACTTATGTAATTTAATGAACTTTTAAAAATCATTACTCTTTAACTTGCTTTTAAAGTATCAATATTTTTTTTAATATTACCATTGTTGTTTTTGAAAATTGTTGTGCCTGAAACAAGAATATTTGCCCCAGCTTCTATTGCAAGCTTACTGTTATCAAAATTGATTCCACCATCAACTTCAATGTCAAAATTAAAATTTTGTTGATCTTTTATTTTTTTTAATTCTTTTATTTTTACTAAAACTTCAGGCATAAACTTCTGACCTCCAAAACCAGGATGAACGCTCATTATTAAAATTAAATTTATTTCAGAAAAAAATTCTTTAATAATATCAATTTTTGTATTGGGATTTAAAGAAACCCCAACTTTTTTTCCTAGCTCTTTTATATGATTAATTGATTCTTTTAAATCGTCGGTTGCTTCTGGATGTATTGTTATAATATCAGCTCCAGCTTCAGCATAATTTTTAATATATTTATGAACTGGCGCTATCATCAAATGAACATCGAAAGGTAATTTTGTATAATTTCTCAAAGTTTTAATTACTGGCGGTCCTATAGTTAAATTTGGAACAAAATGACCATCCATTACATCAACATGAATCATATCAGCGCCACCATCTTCAAGTCTTTTAATTTCATTACCTAATTGACTAAAATCTGCTGATAAAATCGATGGAGAAATTTTTATTTTTTTCATTGAATACTAAATAACTAGTATCAATTTTAGTTTTTAATTTGAATTAATTTTTGCCAAAAATTTGGTAAATTTGTGCTGCAATTTCACTTTCTAAAGGAAAAGATAGCATACCCATAACAGAATATCCCAATAAATACGGCATTAGATAAAATCTAAACATGAAAAAAAACCATGCTACATAAAGTGGAACAATGGGTCTTATTATGAATGAAGGCGTTATTGGTTTGAAAAAATTTATTAATGGATCTGTTAATTTTACAAATATTTTCATAAAAAAAAATTCAGAATCTTCTCTTTGAAAGATGTTCATTGCCACTCTACCAATTAATGTCCACATAATCATGCCCATTACATAATCGATTAAATAGACTAACGGGTGAAAGTTTGCAGACATTTAAGATTTCTAGATTAAAAGGGGCGAAACTATCGCCCCTTAAAATTATATAATTATTTTAGTGTTGTTTTCCAAGTATTGTTCTACCGCTAGGTATACGTACTTCATCAACCATTCTTTGAGTAGCAGCATCAGGTGCTTTAGTCATTAAACTAACAACAACCATAGCAATTAAACTAACTGTTGCTCCAACTATTCCAAATGTAAGGTTAGTTATATCCCAGAATCCACACTTAGCACCTTCTGCACAAGTCATTACCCATATTAAGTATGCAGTTCCGGAAAGTAGTCCTAGTACCATACCTGCAATAGCACCTTGTGCATTTGCTCTCTTCCACCATACTCCTAGTACTAGTGGGAAAAACAATCCTGACATTGCAAAATCAAAAGCCCATATAACTGAACCTAAGATCTGTTTTATACCCATGGCTGCAATAGTTGCTGCAGCAAAACCAATTACAACAAGTAGTGCCCTTGCAACAATTAATCTTTTTGCAGTTTCTGCTTTAGGATCAATGATCTTGTAGTACAAGTCATGAGATAAAGCATTTGCAATTGCTAAAACTAAACCATCAGCAGTAGACATGGCAGCAGCCATACCTCCAGCGGCAACCAGTCCTGAAATTACATAAGGTAATCCAGCGATTTCCGGTGTTGCTAATACAACGGCTTTACCACCCATAAAGAACTCGTTTAACTCTAAAGTTCCATTTGAGTTAAAGTCTTGAACTAGCATTAGTTTTGCTTGGTTCCAGTTTTTATACCATTCTAATGCTTCAACTTCCGCAATTGATTTACCAATAATTCCTGTTGTCAGGGTTGGATCCATCAGTGATAGTTTTGATAACGTTGCTAACATTGGTGCAGAAGAATAAAGTAGGAATATAAAGAACAATGACCAGCCTACTGATCTTCTAGCAGTTTTAACACTTGGAGTAGTAAAATATCTCATCATAACGTGAGGTAATGACGCTGTTCCAGCCATCATACAAATCGCTAACGAGATAAATTTCCAAGGAGTAGTATTAACTTCAGAGTGAGCTTTAGTAATACCAGATAATACCCACTTAGCTTCTCCAGGCTCTACTTTCGTTGCTTCTTTAAGCATCGCCATGTTTTCTGGAGAGTTTTTAATAATACCAAACTGAGCTTCCAATTCAGAAATTCTTGCAACTTCGTCTGCTAACATTAAATGTGGGAACCAATTCCCTCCAATTTTGCTACCAATCCAAAATACAGGTAACAAGTATGCTATAATTAGCACAATGTATTGTGCAACCTGCGTCCAGGTAACTGCCCTCATTCCACCTAGCATTGAACATATAAGTATACCTGCAAGCCCTATATAAACAGCATATTTAAAATCAATATCTAAAGCCACAGAAGCAATTGTTCCTGTTGCATTAATTTGAGCTGTCACATAAGTGAATGAAGCTACTGTTAAAACTACAACGGCACATACTCTTGCTACGTTTCCACCATATCTTGTACCAATAAAATCTGGAACTGTATAACATCCAAATTTTCTTAAATAAGGTGCTAACAAAGAAGCAACAAGTACATATCCACCTGTCCATCCAACTAATAAAGCCATATATCCGTAGCCTTTAAAGTAAATTCCACCTGCCATTGCAACGAATGATGCTCCAGACATCCAGTCTGCTGCAGTTGCCATTCCGTTGAATACAGTTGGAACTTGTCTTCCTGCTACGTAATAAGCGTCAAGCTGAAGTGTACGTGACAGATACCCAATCAATGCATAAATAAAAACAGTAAATGCTACAAAGAAAACACCTATTGCCTCCTTGCTCATTCCCATTGACTCGGCAATTGCCATTAAGATTATAAATACTAGGAAACCTCCAGTATATATTCCATAGACTTTTGGTAAATTATCTATAAATTTTCCTTTAATCATTTAGTCATCCTCCTTTTCAGAGTAGCCAAATTCTTCATCTATTTTTTCTTGTCTACTTGCAAACCAAAAAATTAATATTACAAATATTCCGAGTGATCCTTGGCATGTCATATAGTATGACAATGGATATCCAAGAGGTCTAAAACTTGATGCTTCCATTTGGGCTCCGAAGAAAAAGATGCCAATTGAGAAAACAAACCAGATTGCTAATGTTATCCAAAGCAGATTTCTAGTTTTTTCCCAATGTTTTGCTTGTTTTGACATATTCTAACTCCCTTTAAGTTTAAAAAATCGTACCTTACTTATTAATAATTTTGAATGAAACCTAAAAGAAAGCTTAAAAATATTGAATTTTTTAATATAAAACAACCTTAGGTAGTGTTATTTAATTAAATGATTTTTTACAACTGCAATTATTATGGCCTTAAAATATAGATTAAATTTAAAAGATATAAAACTTGAAGATTTTAAGATTTATTTATTTTCACTGTTTAAAGCCTTTATACCTAAAAAAAAAATTAAAAATATTAAAGATCTTAAAGAATTTATTCAAAAAAAATCATCATGGGTTTCTCAGGTTACATTATATGGTTATCTAAAAACAAGAATGGGAACAAGATATGTTTTAATGTTTGATGATGAAATTTTTTTATCATCAATTAATAAAGCAAAGTGGAATATTTATTCTATCGCACTTCAAGATCTTACTTTTTATTGTCTATCATATTTATATGTATTTTATAACTACGACCTAACAACTAAGGCAAATGATATATATGAAGAATTTTTAAATGATGAAATAAAAAATGGAATGCCACAAGAAGTAATTTCAAAAGGAAAAGAAAAATTTAAAGAAAGATTAGAAAAAATAAATTGGAGAAAATATTATAATTCATGGCCATTTAATGAAAGTGCTTTAGCTTTATATGAATGGTCTCCAGTAGCTCAAGAATTAAAAAATTTAGATAGAAAAATAGTTTTGAATTCTATGATTTTAAAATGGGAGAATATTCAAAAAGAATTTATAAAATTAATTAATTTTTAATTATTTTTTCTATTATCAACTAAATTTTTAACAACACTCGGGTCAGCAAGAGTTGTTGTATCTCCAAGTTGATCATGTTCATTGGCTGCAATTTTTCTCAAAATTCTTCTCATTATTTTTCCTGATCTTGTTTTAGGAAGACCTGGTGAAAATTGAATGAAGTCTGGTGTTGCGATTGGTCCTATTTTTTTTCTAACCCAAAGTTTTAGTTCTCTTTCAAGATCTCCATCTTCTTTTTCTCCTACGTTTAAAGTAACATAACAATATAAGCCATTACCTTTAATATCATGAGAAAAACCAACTACTGCTGCTTCAGCAACTTTTGGATGAGCAACAAATGCACTTTCTACTTCTGCTGTTCCAAGATTGTGTCCTGATACAATAATTACATCATCTACTCGTCCTGTAATCCAATAATATCCATCTTTATCTCTACGGCATCCATCGCCAGTAAAGTATTTTCCATCAAATTGTGAAAAATAAGTGTCAATAAATCTTTGATGATCACCATAAACTGTTCTCATCTGTCCTGGCCAGGATTGAGCTATGCAGAGTCTTCCTTCACATTCACCTTTTAAAGTTTTACCAGATTGGTTTACAATAACAGGCTTAATTCCATAAAATGGTTTTGTAGCGGAGCCTGGTTTTAAATTAATAGCCCCAGTTTGTGGACTTATTAATATTCCTCCAGTTTCAGTTTGCCACCATGTATCAACTATAGGACATTTTGAATCTCCAACAGTTTTATAATACCATTTCCATGCTTCTGGATTAATAGGCTCTCCAACAGTTCCTAAGAGTTTTAAAGATTTTCTTGATGTTTTTTTAACAGGTCCATCACCTTCTCTCATTAAAGATCTAATTGCAGTTGGAGCTGTATAAAAGATATTAACTTTATATTTATCAACTATTTGCCACCATCTAGAGCTATCAGGATATGTTGGAATACCTTCAAACATTATAGTTGTTGCACCATTAGCTAGAGGTCCATAAATTATGTAGCTATGTCCTGTTATCCATCCAATGTCTGCAGTACACCAGTAAATGTCTTTTTGTTTATAATTAAAAATATATTGATGAGTCATGGAAGCATAAACCATATAGCCACCTGTAGTATGAAGAACCCCCTTAGGTTTTCCGGTTGATCCAGAGGTATAAAGTATAAATAATGGATCTTCTGCACTCATTTCTTCAGGGTTACACTGACTAGATACATTTTTAATTATTTCATGATACCAAATATCTCTTTGATTATTCCAGTTTATGTAGTTGCCAGTTTTTTTGATTATAATACATTTCTTAATGCTTCGACATTTTGCAAGTGCTTCGTCAACAGTATATTTTAAAGGAATTATTTTTCCTCCCCTAATACCTTCATCAGCAGTTATTACATAATCTGATTTACAATCATCGATTCTTCCAGCAATAGAGTCGGCGGAAAAACCACCGAAAATAATTGAATGAATTGCACCAATCCTCGCACAAGCCAACATTGAAAATGCCAATTCAGGTATCATTGTTAAATAAATTGTAACACGATCACCTTTTTTTACTCCAAGATCTTTTAAAGCATTAGCAGTTTTTGAAACTTCTTTATGTAATTGTCTGTAAGAAATTTTCTTTGTATCTTTTGGATCGTCTCCAACCCATATAATTGCCGTTTTATCTTTTTTATCTTTAAGATGTCTATCAATACAGTTTGCAGAAGCATTTAAGGTACCATCTTCATACCATTTAATACGAACTTCATCTTTACTATACTTTACGTTTTTTATTTTTTTGTAAGGTTTAATCCAAGTTATTCTTTTTCCTTCTTTTTTCCAAAATTCATCATTATTTTTTAAAGATTTTTTATATTTTTTTTCATACTCTGATTTATTAGCTAAAGCTTTATTGATCCAGTCTTTTTTGGTTTTAATTATAAATTCTTGATTAATTTCTGATTTCTTTAATTTATTCTTAAATTTATTTTTTTTTTTTGATCTTTTAGTCATAAATTTTTTTTAAATATTACTCATCTTATTTAATATTTTCCAGCACTTAGAATCAATAGACATTACGGATAATCTACTTTGTTTTATTAGAGACAAATGTCTAAGATATTTGTTTTTTTTAATATTTTCGAGCGTGACTGGTTTTTTAAGCATTTTTTTATATTTAACTTTAACAGAAACAAATTTTTTTTGTCTATCAGTTTTATCAATAAAAGCAGTTTTAATAACTTCAACAATACCAACAATTTCTTTGCCAATATTAGAATGATAAAAAAAAACACAAATCTCCTTTTTTCATTTTTTTTAAATTGTTTGCTGCCTGGTAATTTCTTACACCATCCCAGTCTGCACCTTTAAATCCAGCTTTTTTCTGTTGTTTAATAGACCAAACATTTGGTTCGGATTTTAATAACCAGTACTTCATTTAATTATTTTCCAAGTGCTTACTTATTATTTGATAAAATTTAATATACAAAGTATACAAAATAAACTTTATTTGTAATTAAAATTAATGTCAAAAGTTGTTTTTTTAAATTTGGGAAAACATCCTGTTACCAACTCTTACTTAAAAAATTTAAAAAAAAAAAATAAAGAATATTTTTATAATTTAAAAATAACCTTTAATGAAAAAAATTTCCTTGTTTCTTTGTCCAGCTATGTAAAACCAACAATGATGTTTAATAACAAATATGCACATAGGGCATCATCTTCAAAAACTATGAGATTGCATTTTAAAAAATTATCGGATGAACTAAAAAAAAAAATAAAAAAAATTAAATGTCTGGAAATAGGCAGTAATGATGGAGTTTTCATAAAGAATTTTAACAAAAACGATACCGTAGCTGTTGAGCCTTGTTCAAATTTAGCAAAAATAACTAAAAATTTTGGATTTGTTACATACCCTGTTTTTTGGAATCAAAAAATTGCAAAAAAAATTTTAGAAAAACATGGAAAAAGAAATATAATATTTTCTGCAAATACCATTTCGCATATTAAAAATTTAAATGAAGTATTTTTATCTGTAAAAAAACTACTCGATAGAAATGGAATTTTTATTTTTGAAGATCCATACATTTTGTCAGTTTTAAAAAATAATTCTTATGATCAATTTTACGATGAACACGCTCACCTATTCTCGTATTTATCTGCAAGTAGATTAATTGAAAAATTTAAATTAAGAATATTTGATGCAAAGATATTGGATGTTCATGGTGGTTCAATTAGATTTTACGTTTGCCATGAAAATAGTAAGTATAAAAAAAATAAGAATGTAACTAAGATAATTAACACAGAACTCAAAAATAAACTAAATAAACTTAAAACTTATAAAAAAATTCGCTGATAGAGTTAAAAAATCAAAATTTCAATTATTAAAAATTTTAAGAAAAATAAAAAAAAAGAAAGAAATTATTATTGCCTATGGGGCAACATATAAGTCATCAACTATTTATAACTACTGCAAAATCGATAATAATTTAATTGATTACATTATAGATAATACAAAAAACAAACAAAATAAATATGCACCGGGATCACACATAAAAATTATATCTCCATCAAAAGGTCTAAATAAAAAAATTAAATATATATTTTTGTCTGCATGGAATTTTAAAAAAGAGATAATAAATAAAGAATTAAATTTTTTAAAAAAAGGTGGAAGTTTTATTACACACGTTCCAAAGCCAAGAATAATTAAATTTAAAGATGTTAAAAAAGAAATTTCTTAATTGGTTCGAGAGTAGTGACAAATCGTCAGAATCTAGAATTGATAATATTGATATAATTAATTTAAAAAAATGGAAATTTGAAAATAAATTTATTTATCATGAAAGTAAAAGATTTTTTAAAATTAAATTTTATAAAATTTTAAGCAAATTTATTAAAAAAAAAATTTCTTATTCACCATTTATAGAGCAAAAAGAAGTAGGTATTTTAGGCATAATAGTTAAAAAATTCAAAAAAGGTTACAAATACTTACTTCAAGCAAAATTTGAGCCTGGAAATATAAATAAAATACAAATATCTCCAACTGTCCAAGCAACTAAAAGTAACTACACCAAAGTTCATAAGGGGAAAAAAGTAAATTTCATAGATTTGTTTTTTACAGAAGTCGAAAAAAAAAATTATATTTTTAATGCCAAATTACCAGAGCAAGGAACAAGATATGTAAATAAATTTAATCAAAATATTACAATAGAAGTAAAAAGTAAAAAATTAAATATTCCAAATAATTTTCTATGGGTTTCAAAACAAGAAATTCATTCATTATTAAAAAAAAATAATCTTATCAATATGGATACTCTTTCAGTACTTTCTTGTATTGTAAAAAAAGAAACTTTTGATGTTCCATTGAATAGTATAAAAAAAATAAAAGATAAAATAAAATTTTATAATAATTCTCACAAAATAAAAATAATTTCTATTGAATTAAAAAAATTAATGGGTTGGCGTTATCAAAATAAAAAAATAATAAATCTAAAAAAAGAATATTTTTCAATTATTGGGATTAGAACAACTGCAAAGTCAAGAGAGATAAAAATTTGGGACCAACCAATTTTGAAAGAATATCACAAAGGAATAGTTGGTTTTATAGTAAAAAAAATAAATAATAGTTTGCATTATTACATGCAAATAGTCAAAGAACCGGGACATAAAAAATCATTATTGACTTCAAGTATCTGTATTAAAAATTTTTCAATTAAACACTATAAAAATAATTTTTTTATGAATCTTTTAAAAAAAAAAAATAGTTCAAAAATATTGTTTAATAAAATTCTTTCAGAAGAAGGTGGAAGGTTTTTTCATAAACAAAATAAAAATATTGTTATTGAGTTAAAAAAAAATGTTAATATACCTGATAAAAAAAATTTTATTTGGGTTTCACATAATCAAATGGTTGATTTAATTAAAAAAGGAATTATTAGTATTGAAGCAAGAAATCTATTTGTTTCTTATAACATTAAAAAAATACTATGATTAAAGTTTGGGATTATTTACCAGAATATAAAAAATATAGAAAAAGTTTTTTAAATGCTATTGATGAAGTATTTAAAAGTTCAACATTAATATTTGGACCAAAATTAAATAAATTTGAAGATAATTTCAAAAAATATATTGGAGTAAAATATGGATTAGGTGTTGGCAACGGAACAGATGCTTTATATATAGCGATGAAAGCACTAAATATAGGAACTGGAGATGAAGTTATAACAACCTCAAATACTGCCGTACCAACTGTCACTGCAATTGTTAATGCTGGTGCTATCCCTGTATTTGTAGATGTTAATGATTATTATTTAATCAATACAAATTTGATTGCTAAAAAGATCACAAAAAAAACTAAAGCAATTATACCTGTTCATTTATATGGTCAATCATGTGAAATGGATGAAATAAATAAAATAGCAAAAAAAAATAATCTGTATGTTATCGAAGATTGTGCACAATCACACGGAGCCGAATACAAAAAAAAAAAAACTGGATCACTAGGAAATATTGGTTGTTTTTCATTTTATCCTACAAAAATATTAGGAAGCTATGGCGATGCTGGCTTTATAACAACTAATGATAAAAAATTATTTGAAAAAATGATGAGAATTAGATTTTTGGGAATGGAAAGAAAGAAAATGTCATCAGGTCATTGGAACGGAAAATATTATGCAGTAGAACATGGGACAAATTCTAGATTAGACGAAATTCATGCCGCAATACTTTTGATTAAATTAAAAAATTTAGAAAAAAATATAAAAAAAAGACGACAAATAGCAAAAAGATATTATAAAGAATTAAAAAATACGGGCTTGTTATTGCCAGAAGAAAATAAAAAAAATAAACATGCTTATTATATTTATGTAGTTCAACACAAAAAAAGAAATAAAATAATGTCCGAGCTAGTAAAGAAAAATATCCATTTAAATATTAGCTACCCTTGGCCAATCCATATTATGAAAGCATATAAAAAATATGCACTTAGGTCATCTAAAGATCTTAAAAAAACCAATTTTTTCTCAAAAAAAATATTCTCACTACCTATGTATCCAGAACTTACATTAAAAAAACAAAAATACACAATTAATTCACTAAAAGAAATTCTCTCAAATTTAAGTTGAAAATTTTTTAATTATTTCAGATAAAAAAAAATCAAGATTATTTTTTGGTACAAATTTATATTCTTTTTTAATTCTAGATATATTAATTATTGGTTCATCATATTTTATTTTTTGATTTGAATAAATTATTTTGCAATTTGTTAGCTTTTTAATTACCAAAGCAATTTTTTCTATTGTGACTCTTTTATCTGAGGCTATATTATAAAGTCTATACTTACTTCTATTAACAATTTTAATTATAATACCTATGGCATCATAAATATTTAAATAATTTTTTTTTGACTTTTTATTAATTGAAATATTTATTTTTTTATTTTTTTTTGAATTTCTAATTAAATTAGGAAGAAGATAAGTTTGTTTTTTAAAATTAAATCCATATAAATTTGACAATCTTACAACTTTAATATTTTTATTTTTTTGTGACAAACAAAGGTTTTCAGAAGAAGCTTGTAGTAAATTATAAAAGTAATCTTTCGAATTAATATTTATTTTAATGTTATCATTTTCTTTTGTATTTTTAGAATTTAAATAAACTCTTGTGCTAGATATGAAGATAAATTTTTTAAATTTGTTTTTTAATAAGATTTTAGATAATAATTTTAAATTCGACTCAATTCCCTTCTCAGGATTTTCTAGTACATTGTCGGAGCCAATACAATAAATCACATTGTTTAAATTTTTAGAAAATTTTATCTTATTTCTTGAAGGGAGAAAAACTTCGTATTTTTTTTTTTTTAAATATTTAACAATATTACTTCCTAAAAAACCACTGTGTCCAAAAATAGTATACTTAATATTTTCTTTCATAGATTAATATGATTTAAACATTTAAATTTATATTTGTTCAGTTGCTAATTTTATTTTTATAAGTATTTTAAAGTATTTTAAAGTGAAAAAAATTTATTACATCGCCGAATTAAATTTGCCAAATCCATCAGCATATTCAATTCACGTAGTAAAAATGTGTGAAGCAATTAAAAAAACAGGTGCAAATGTTTGTCTATTAACAATTAATGGAGATAACCGATCATTAATTTCAAATTTCTATAATATAAAAGAAAAATTCAAAATTATTTCAATTTTCAAAAAAAAAATTAATTTAAATTTTTTTTTTAGAATTTTTTTTACATTAAATATTTTAATAAAGACTAATAGTGCTAATTGTATATATATTTCAAGAAGTGTAGTTTTTGCGTTGATTGCATCTTTATTGAGAAAAAAAGTAATATTAGAATTGCATCATGAAATTTCTGGTTTTTCTAAAACTCTTTATTTTTTTTTAAAATATACTTATCAATTAAAAAATTTAAATTACATATTCACTAGTAAAAAATTAAATAATATTTATAAAATTGAGAAAAATAATAATATAGTTTTGGATAGCGCTGTGAATATAGAAGATTTTAAAATAAAAAAAAAATTTAAAAGATTTAAAAATACATGTGTATATATTGGAAGTTTTTTCCAAGGAAAAGGTATTGAACAAATTGTAAGACTAGCAAATCTAGATGAAAAGATGAAATTTCACCTTTATGGCGAAAAAAAATTTTTAAAATTTCAAATTAACAATAAAAATATAAAGATATTTAATCATAAAAGTTACAAAAAAGTACCTAATATTTTATCTTCTTATGATGTTGCACTTATGCCTTATCAAAAAATTGTAAAAGGCAGATCAAGCATTGCGATACAAAAATATATGTCGCCTATGAAAATGTTTGATTATATGGCAGCTGGAGCAGTTATAGTTGCTTCAGATCTGAAAGTTTACAAACATATTTTAAAAAATAATTTTAATTCTAAACTAATTCAATTAAACAATGATAATGAATGGATTAAAACAATAAACAAACTTTTTACCTATAAAAACAAAAATAAATTTCTTAAAAAAAATGCTTACAAAACTGCAAAAAAATATACTTGGGATAATAGAGTCAGAAAAATTTTTAACAAATTTAAAATTGAAGTTAATTAGTTTTATTAATAATTTTTTTAACCTATTTTTAAAGATTAAATATTTTTTGTATTGTCTGATAGTTAAGATTTTTTTTATTATATTTTTTTACAAAAAAATTAAATAATTCATTTAAATTTTCTTTAAACAAAAGGAAATTTAATTTGGAAATCATATCTTCAGATGAATTAAATGTTAGTCTATCTGTTAAATCATTAAAAAGATTTTTTGAATTCTTGTTGAATGCTTGAAATAATATCCCTCCACTTTCAATTATTTGTATACTTCTTGTGTACAATGTTTCTTCACCATCTTTTGCCATAAAATCTACACAGATGTTTCCTTGATAAAAATTTGCAATAGAATTTGCATCATAATTACTTGGATATGATTCTGGATATATTTTTTTTAAATCATCTCCAATTAATATACATTTTTTTCCAAAAACATTTTTAATTTTTTTTATAAGCTCAAGTCTCAGTAATATCCTTAGATTTATGTAAATTTTATGTTTTTCAATGTTGCTTAAATTATCTATATTTTGATTTTCCCAAAAAACTTCATTATCTAATAAAGATAGGTTTTCAAAAATTTCTAATTTATTTTTGTTCCATATTTTTAAAGAGTTCTTATCCTTAATTTCGCTAACTTTCATTGCTATTACAATTTTTGGACTACTAAAATTTATACTTTTAGCAAGATCACATGGATAAAAATTAATCAAATTATTTTTTCTTGAAAATAAATTTGATGCTGTTACAAAATTATTTTTGTATTGTTGAAAATCTTTATTAATTTTAAAGTCTGTACCTCCAAACCAAATATTAATCGAATTTTTTTCGTTGCTTAAAAAAGGTAAGCCATCACATGATAAGAAAAAAAATTTTTTTGATAAATTTGTCATTAATATTATTTTTCCAATATAGCAAAGGATTGGACCTGATAAGTTTATGATTTTAAAATTTTCAATTTTTTTACATTTTAGAAAATTATTTAATGATTGCCTTCTAAATTTATATTTAAATATAAAAAATATATACTTCATAATTTTATTTTAAAATCTCTTTAAAACTTAAAATCTTCATAATTTTTTTAGATATCATGTTGTAGTCTTAATTACAATTTAACTCCCGCACCTTTCAAAAACTTTGCTTTTTCATCTAGTGGCCATCTTGGTTTTGGAGAAAAATCTAAACTGTTAAACTTGTTTTTTTTAAATTTTTCTAAACCAACCATTGCAATCATTGCGGCATTATCTCCACATAAACTAGTTGGAGGAAAAATAGGATTGAAATTTTTTTCCCTACAAAGATTTGTTAGATTTTCTCTTATTTTTTTATTTGCAGCCACACCTCCTGCTACAACAAAAGTATTATCTTTACTTCCATTAATTTTTTTAAATTCTTCAAATGCAAATTTACTCTTTTTATTTAATATTTCTTCAACAGTTCTTTGAAATGAAGCTGCAAGATCATATTTTTCTTGATTAGTTTTAATTTGTTTAGAAATTTTTAGAACTGCAGTTTTAAGACCAGCAAATGATAAATTGCATCCACCTTTATGCATTATAGGTTTGGGTAATTCATATTTTTTTGGATCGCCTTTTTTTGCGAATTCTTCTATCCTTGGGCCACCTGGAAATTCTATTCCAAGTAATTTTGCAGTTTTATCAAAAGCTTCACCAACAGCATCATCAATTGTTGTTCCTAATCTTTTATATTTACCCAAACCTTGAACGTTTAAAAATTGAGTGTGACCACCTGAAATTAAAAGTAATAGATAAGGATAGTTTAATTTTGAATTTAATTTAGGACTCAAAGCATGTCCTTCGAGATGATTAACTGCAATAAATGGTTTGTTTAAGGAAGAGGCTACAGATTTTCCAAAACTAAGACCAACTGCAAGACAGACAATAAGACCAGGGCCAGCGGTGGCTGCTATTGCATCAAGGTCTTTAAACTTAACACCACTTTCATCAATTGCTTTTTTTGTTATTAGATCAATTTTTTCAATATGTGATCTTGCGGCAAGTTCAGGAACTACTCCACCAAACTCTTTATGCACATTTACTTGACTTGATACAACATTAGACAATATGATGGGAATACCTAGATCATTTTCTTGAATTACTGATGCTGCAGTTTCATCACAGCTTGATTCAATTCCTAAAATTATATGTTTTTTTTTCATTAAATTAATTTTTATTAGTAATACAATCTCAATATAAGAATAAAGCATAAATGAAAAACAAAAAAATTATTATTGGCTCTCGTGGTAGTAAATTAGCATTATGCTATGCCGAAAGAGCCAAGGATGAAGTTTTAAATATTTCACCTAGTTTTGAAATTGATGATGTTTTAATTAAAAAAATCAAAACTAAAGGTGACATAATTCAAGATATCAGATTATCAGAGGCTGGCGGCAAGGGATTATTTTCCAAAACAATTGAAGACGAACTATTGAATGGAAAAATTGATATTGCTGTTCATGCATTAAAGGATATGCCATCACACGAAACAAGAGGGCTTATAACAAATTGTTTTTTAGAAAGAAACGATCCAAGAGAAATTTTAATTAGTAAAAATAATAAAAAGATCAAAGACCTTGCTAGCAATGCAATAGTTGGAACTTCATCTTTTCGAAGAGAGTTTCAATTAAAAAAAATACGACAAGATCTTAATTATAAATTAATAAGAGGAAACGTTGACACAAGGATTAAAAAATTAAATGATGGTTTATTTGATGCCATCATTTTATCTTATGCTGGAATTAAATCATTAAATTTAGAAAATAAAATTTCCCAAACTTTTTCAACATCAGAAATTATCCCAAGTGCTGGACAAGGGGTTGTTGCTCTTCAATGTAGAGATAATGATAAAAATGTAATTGAATTATTAAAAAAAATTAACCACCAACCAACACATAATTGTGTTTTGGCAGAAAGAAATGTTCTTAAAATTTTAGATGGAGATTGTGAAACTGCTGTTGGTGCAATTGCTAAAATTAATGAGGAAAATATTAGTCTTGAGGCAGAGTTATTTTCTTTAGATGGAAAAGAAAGATTTTATCATAAAGATTCAAAAGAAATTAAATTTGCTTTTGAACTAGGCAAAGAAGTAGGATTAATATTAAAGAAAGAATCTAAAAATTCGTATAAAAAATAAAACTATGCATATATTATTAACAAGACCATTAGAAGATAGTCATGAGATGATTTTAAGATTTCAATCACTTGGTCATAAAGTTTTTCACATACCACTGATTAATATTGAGAGTAAGAATTATGAATCTATAAATTTTTCTGATTATAATGGAATTATTTTTACAAGCGCCAATGCAATAAAATTTGTTGATTCAAAATTAATTGATAAAAAGATTAGTTGTTTTTGTGTTGGAAGATCAACTGAAAAAAAAGCTAAAAGCATTGGTTTTCAAAATATATTTTGCGCAGATGGCAATGTTAATAATTTAAAAGAATTAATTTTACAGAATTTTAATTCTTCAGATGGAAAATTACTTTATGTAAGTGGGGAAATTATTTCTAATGAGTTAGATCAACAACTTATAGTTAAAGGTTATAATGTTAAAAGAATAATTAATTATACAGCTAAACCAGTTGAAAAATTTAATAATGAGCTCATAGAAAATCTTAAATTAAAAATGCCTGAAATTGTTTATATTTATTCTCAAAATAGTGCGATTAGTTTTTTGAATTTAATTAAGAATTACCAGTTAGAAAATCTTTGGATGGGTACTAATTTAATGTGTATTAGCGAGAAAACGTCAAATGTTTTGAATGAAATTAAATGGAAAAAAATTTTCCTTTTTAACCCTGGAGAAGAAGAATTTTTGCTATATAAAATTTAGTTATGGAATTATTTAATAATTTTAATGAATTGTTTTTATCAGTCTGGAATAAAGGAATTCTTGGTGTAGATATATTTCAAATACTAATTGGTGTTGGAATTTTTCTTATCTTTTTGATTTTTAGAGGGATAATTAGCAAAGTAATTATAAAGCGATTAGAAAATATAGCAAAAAGAACAACTAATAAGCTTGATGATACTTTTGTTCAAGCAATGGAAGGACCTGCAAGGTTTTTACCAATTGTTTTGGGTTTTTTTATTGCAAGTTATTATATGTCATTTTCAGACGATGGTAGAGCTATTGTTGACACTATAAATAGAACTTTAATAACTATTTTTATTTTTTGGGTTATTCATCAAATTATAGAACCCATTTCTTATATCTTGAGTGGCTTAGATAAAGTTTTAACTCGAGAATTAATTGGTTGGATAATTAAGTCATTAAAAATTTTAATTTTCATTTTAGGTTTGGCTGCAGTTCTTGAGCTTTGGGGAATAAAAATTGGACCAATTATTGCAGGATTAGGTTTATTTGGTGTTGCAGTTGCCTTGGGTGCTCAAGATTTATTTAAAAATTTAATTTCAGGAATTTTAGTTTTAGTTGAAAAAAGATTTAAAATTGGAGATTGGATTTTAGTTGAAGGTATAATTGAAGGCATTGTTGAAAAAATAGGATTTAGATCAACTGTGATAAGAAAGTTTGATAAATCTATTGCCATTATTCCAAATTTTCAATTTGCTGAAAATGCAGTAATTAATATTAGTCAAACAACAAACTGGATTATTAGTTGGGTAATTAATTTGCAATATGACACAACAGTTGAACAACTTAAAACAATAAGAGATGAAATTGAAGAATATATAAAACAAAATGAAGATTATAAACCAGAACTTGGATATGCAGTTAGAGTAGATAAATTTGCTGAAAGTTCTATTGATATGTACATTCGTTGCTTTACAAAAACAGATGATTGGGATGAATGGTTAGCCGTTAAAGAAAGGCTTGCTATTTCAATAAAAAAAATTGTAGAAAAAAATAAAGCATCATTTGCTTTTCCAAGTCAGTCTATTTATGTTGAGAAAAAATGATTGCAATCTTTTATTTAGTTCTTCAAATATTAAAACTTTATTCTTACATTGTAATTGCCAATGTTATTATTAGTTGGTTGGTTGCATTTAATGTTTTAAATACTCAGAATAGGTTTGTTTATTCCGTTCTTGACTTAACTTATCGTTTAACAGAACCATTTTTAAATAAAATAAGACGTTTTTTGCCTAACTTAGGTACACTTGATATTTCCCCAATAATTTTACTCCTGTTGATTTGGTTTATAGAAATGTGTATGAAGCTTTACGTGGCACCTATAATATTTTAACTAATTTATGATTTTAATAGACGGAAAAAAAGTAGCAGCTGAACTTAGAGAAGAATTAAAAAAGAAAGTAACTGAACTTAAATCTAAATATAATACTGTTCCTGGATTAACTGTAATTTTAGTTGGAGAAGATCCAGCAAGTAAAATTTATGTAAAAAATAAAGAAAAATTTGCAAAAGAAATTGGAATGAATTCCGAAGTAGTTAGATATCCTGCGGATTTAGAAGAAAAGGCGTTACTAAACAAAATTAAAGAACTTAATAAAAATGAAAAAATTTCAGGCATATTAGTTCAACTGCCCCTTCCGAAACATATTGATAAAAGAAAAGTTATAGAAACCATAGATCATGGAAAAGATGTTGATGGTTTTCATCCTATGAACGTTGGCAATCTATCCTCCGGTTATGATAGTAGCATTCCGTGCACACCTCTAGGCTGTAGTTTATTGCTCAAAAAAGTTGAAAAAAATTTAAGTGGAAAACATGCAGTAGTAATTGGGAGATCTAACTTAAATGGAAAACCAATGACTCAATTACTTCTTAAAGAGAATTGTACTGTCACTATTACTCATTCAAAAACTGAAGATCTAAAAGCGGAATGTCTTAGAGCTGATATAATCATTGCAGCTGTAGGAATACCTGAATTAGTTAAGGGTGATTGGGTAAAAAAAGGCGCAATAGTTATAGATGTTGGAATTAATAAAACAGAAAAAGGTATTGTAGGTGATGTTGCATTTGATGAAGTTTCTAAAATAGCAGGTGCACTTACTCCAGTTCCTGGTGGTGTGGGCCCAATGACAATTGCTTGCTTATTAAAAAATACTATAGAGTGCTTTACAAAACTTAATTCTTAAAATTTAACTAACTAATTTTATAAAAATTTTTTCTAAATCTGAAATTACAAATTTATTTTCAAAAAGATTTTCCTTAGCTTTTTCATTATAATATTTTTTAATTTCATCTAAGTTTTTATTATTTGCTACTGCAACTGCAGTTGACACATAATCATTTATTGTATCTACTATTGGATATATTGGAGCATCTTTTATTTTCATTTGATTATAAGCGCCTAAAACTAGTCTTGATTTTGTATACTTGGTTGGTTTAGTTACAGTAGGTGTGCCATAAAACATTGACTCATAAAAACTATTTCCAGCACTAAAATATAATGGATCTAACAAAACTGAGGCTTGACCACAGTGGTTAATATATTCTTCCCAAGAAAAACCTTCCATAAACTTTATTCTATCAAGATCTATGTTTTTGTTTTTCTTAAATCTAGATATTAATTTTTTGTAATAAGTCTTATTTGAGTCTTTAATAAAATATAATATTGCCTTTTTATCTTCTTTTAAAATACTACCAAGCACATCATCAAAATCAGGATGTATCTTAAATAAAGTTTGTGGACATGAATAAATATTATTTTTGGACAATTCATCTTTTTTAAGTTTGTTTTTTATAGTTGGAGTGTAATAGTACATTGGTACATAATTTGAATATAATAAAGTTTCAGAAAATGTTTTTTCACTACCTTCTGCCTCTATTAATTTAGACGTTAAAAAGTAATCAATAGTATTGTTTCCTGTAGTTATGGGGTGCCCCCATGAAGTAATTTGGTATTTAGCAAGTCTTATAAAAGAAAGATAATACAAATCTAATGAAAGGCCAATTTCAGGATAAAAAAGAATATCCAGGTTTTTTTCTGAAATTATTTTTTGTTTATCTTTGAATTTTGTAGGTAAAATATAATTTTTAATTATTTTGTTTTTTTCTGCGTGAATGAAATTTTCATAAATTTTACCTTTTTTAGTTTTTTGAGTGTGAAAAACTATTGTCTCAAATTTATTTTTGTCTAAGTTTAGAATAATTCCTTTATATAATTTACCAATTGTATGGTCAGTCAAATATTCAGAAATAAATCCTATTTTAATTTTACTTTTAGAATTGTTTTTTAATAGATTCACCTCATTTATTTGGGGATATATTTTTCTAAAAAATTTAACACATTTTTTGTTAATTTCTAAATTATTATATTCATCATAAGATAGTTCAAAATGTGGTGGTTTAAGTAATTGATTATTTATATCTAATGTGATTTTTTTTTTTGAATTTAATATTTCATTTAAATTTTTATCTAATCGATTTCTCGAAGATTTAACATCATCTTTATCTTTAAAAATCATGGGCAAGATAATTTTTTCTCTAATAAGCCATCTTTCATCTAGGATTTTTTCTTCTATTCCAAGATTTATATAATGTATTGCTTCCTCTACTTTATCTTGTTTTTCTAAAACAACTATAAGCTGAGAAATTACATTAGGTATATTTATTTTTATTTTAATAATTTTTTTTAAAATCAGCTCTGCTTGTTCAAAATTTTTGGTATCAAAGTAACATAGAGATAAGTTTATTAGCGCAGAAAGATTTTTAGGGTCAATTTCTAATATCTTATTAAGACAATTTTGAGCTTCTAAATAGTTTTTTTTATTATAATTTTCTTGAGCTATTTTAAAAAGTTTTTCGGCTTCTATCTGTGACACAAAAATAATTAATTATTATTAATAAATTATTATCTAAATAATTTTTTTTTATGGAAGTCAATAAATCTTTCAACATTTGATTTATTAAATGTTTTATTTTCTTCAAATGAAACCTTTTTAATTGAATAAGCATTGCTTTTGGTTTGTCTTGAAATAATTGTTATATTTCCCTTATATAGTTTAAGTTTAATTGATCCATTTACTTTGTTTTTTTTTAGATCTACAATTTTTTGTAATTTAAGTCTTGATTTTGAATACCAATATCCATTGTAAATTAATTTTGCATATTTAGATATAATTTCATCTTTTTTGTGCATTGTTTCCTTATCCAAGGTAATTGATTCAATTGCTCTATGGGCAGCCATTAATAAAGTTCCACCAGGAGTTTCGTAAATACCTCTGGATTTGATTCCAATAAATCTGTTTTCAACAAGATCAACTCTTCCAATACCATTTTTACCTGCAACAATATTTATTTTTTGAAGTAGTTTTGCTGGAGATAATTTTTTACCATTAATAGTTATAGGATCTCCGTTTTTAAATCCTATGGTTATATAAGAAGATTTGTTTGGCGCTTTTTCGGGTGAAGTTGTTCTTTGAAAAATATATTCTGGTGCTGGATTTTTGGGATTTTCTAAAACATTACCTTCAGTTGATGTGTGATATAAATTATCATCAATTGAAAATGGTGGAATACCTTTTTTATTTTTAGGTATTGGTATATTATTTTTTTTTGCATATTTTATTAAATCTGTTCTTGAATTTAATTTCCAAATTCTCCATGGAGTTATAATTTTTACTTTTGGTCCAAAATAGTGATAACAAAGCTCAAATCTAACTTGATCATTACCTTTTCCAGTTGAGCCATGTGAGACTGCATAAGCTTTAAATTTTTTTGCTATTTGAATTTGTCTTTTTGCAATTAATGGTCTAGCAATTGAAGTTCCTAATAAGTATACACCCTCATAAATTGCATGCCCTCTTAGCATTGGAAATACATAATCTTTAATAAATAAATTTTTAAGATCTTCAATTATAATTTTTTTAACACCAAGTGCTTTTGCATTTCTTAATATTTTTTTTCTATCAATTTTTTGACCAATATCAGCAGTGTATGAAATTACTTCAGCTTTGTAGTTTTCTTGAAGCCATTTTAAAATTATAGAGGTATCTAACCCGCCCGAATAGGCAAGCACGATTTTCCTTTTTGAAATCATTTAAAATTAACTACAACTTTTTTTTGCAGTATTGTAAGCTTTTGTAAATCCCAATAATGAGTAATGATCAATTGTTTGTGAACCCTCTTGATTATAACCAGAAACCATAATTCTTGATCCTTTTTTCATGGTGTTAATCATCTTTTTTTCCATTTTGTTATCAGCTAGCCATGCAAAGTTTTCTTGAACAATATCAAACTTATATTTATGTTTTCCAGACTTAGCTGTAACAGAATTTTCATTATTAAATTTATAACCTGAAGTAATATTAATTTCATTTGTAATTTTTTCATTTGGTCTAAATGATACAAACAATCTAGCTTCTCTTTTATATGATTTTGGCGATTGTAAAACAGGTTTTGATTGAGCAAAGCAAACTAGTTTAGAATTGTTTTTTATAATCATGGTTTCCCAATCTTTAAATTTTCCAATTTTTTTAACCTCTTCAGCAATAGCTTGATTATTAAATGTTAAAAAAAGAAGTAAAATTATGACGTATCTAATTATGGACATGGGTTAGGATAAATTGTTTGAACTTCATTAATTTCTTTAATAATTTCATCAGTTAATTTTACATTTACACTTTCTATATCAGTTTTCAACTGCTCCATAGTCGTAGCACCAATAATTACGCTTGTCATAAATGCTTGGATTTCACAAAATTTTATCGACATTTGACTCATATCAAGATTATATTTTTTACTTATTTTATAATATTTTTCTACTGCATTTTCCATATGGGGCGTGTTGTATCTATATTTCCAAAAATCCCAATCTCTTTCCATTCTAGATCCTTTTGGATATGTTTTATTTCTATATTTTCCACTTAAGTACCCACTTGCTAAAGGAGAATATGCCAGTAAGCCGATTTGTTCTCTTATTGAAATTTCTGCCAGACCAACTTCATAGGCTCTGTTTAATAAGCTGTAAGGATTTTGAATAGACATCATTCTAGGTAAATTTTCATCTTTTGAAACTTCTAGGTATTTTTTAGCACCCCATGCAGTTTCATTAGACAATCCAACATGTCTTACTTTTCCTTGATCAATAAATTTTTTAAGGTTTCCTAAAACATCTTCAAATTTATTCCAATCACCATTATCTTTATGTTCGTATCCCAATCTACCAAACATATTTGTATTTCTTTCTGGCCAATGAAGCTGATATAAATCAATATAGTCAGTCTGAAGTCTTTTTAAACTTCCTTCTAATGCTTCGGTAATATTTTTTATATCATATTGATTACCGCCACCTCTTAAATATGGGCGCATAGGTCCAGCTATTTTGGTAGCGAGTATAACTTTTTCTCTCTTTTTGGTTTTATTAAACCAATTTCCAATAATTATTTCTGTATGACCAAAAGTTTCTTTTTTTGGTGGAACCGAGTAAAGTTCGGCTGTATCCCAAAAATTTATTCCTTCATCTAAAGCATAATCCATTTGTTCAAAACCTTCTTCTTGAGAATTTTGCTCACCCCAAGTCATGGTTCCCAAGCAAATAGTGCTAACATCAAGATCTGTAGTTCCTAATTTTTTATAATTCATGAGATTTTAAATATTTTTAAAAGCTTTTTATGATATCTTGAATTAATAGTAAAAGGCTATTATATTAAAGGTTATGGAATTCAATAAACAGAATATTCTAAATAAAGTAAAAGCTGCAACACAAACAACCGTTGTAATGGATGAAGGTTTGAGAGCCTACATGCTTAAAGTTTATAATTATATGGCAACAGGAGTTTTGCTAACAGGAATTATAGCTCTTATTTCCTTTAAAATGTCAGTTGTAACAGATTCTACTGGTTCAATAGCTGGTTTTACAAGTTTTGGTAATGCTTTGTTTTTTTCAGGATTAAAGTGGGTAGTGATGTTAGCTCCACTTGGTATAGTTTTTTATATGAGTTTTGGTATTAATAAAATGAGTGCCGGTAAAGCACAAACCGTATTTTGGCTGTTTGCAGCACTAATGGGATTATCATTATCTTGGATTTTATTAGTTTATACTGGAGTAAGCGTTGCTAGAGTTTTTTTTATAACATCAGCAACTTTTGGAGCAATGAGTATTTATGGTTATACAACTAAGAGAGATCTTACAAAGCTTGGATCTTTTTTAATGATGGGTTTAATAGGAATTATTATTGCCTCATTGGTAAATATTTTTCTTAAATCATCAATGATGTATTTTGTTATTTCAATTTTGGGTGTACTTATTTTTGTTGGTTTAACAGCTTATGATACTCAAAAAATTAAGAATATGTATGTGGCATCTGACAGTGGAGAAATAATTGGAAAAAAAGCTGTCATGGGTGCTTTAACTCTCTATTTAGACTTTATTAATCTATTTATAATGCTTTTGAGACTTTTTGGTCAAAGAAGATAATTTATCCAGCTAGTTTTTTCCAATTAGTATTTTTTAACATTTTATCTAAATCATTTGAATTTTTTAAAATTTTACCTTTAGAGTCCGTAACTAAATATTTTAAATTGTTGTTGCTAGGCCTAAAGTTTTTACAAATTTTGTACATAGCATTTTCAGTTGCATTTTTAAAAACACTAAAACCAACTTGTCGATTTGATATTGTTAAACCATAGTCTTTCCAAGATCCTTTGGATACCATTTGGGCGTATAAATTTAATATAATTTTTAATTCATCTTTCTCAAAAAAATATTTTTCATCGATATTTTTTGATGAATTATTAATTACTAACTTTAAATTTTTATTCATTAGTTTTATATTTATTTATTAAGGGTATTTGAAAAGCAGTAAAAATAAAAGTTATTGGTAATATGCCCCATACTTTAAAATTAACCCAAAATTCTTCTGATTGAGTTCTCCATATAATTTCATTTAAAAAAGCCAATGCAAAGAAAAAATAAATCCATCTCTTATTTAACAATTCCCATCCCTGATCATTTAATGGAACTGATTTTCCCATTAATTTTTTTAGAACAGGTTCGCTAGTAAAATATTTTCCAAATATAAGTGCACAACCAAATAAAATATTTATTATTGTTGGTTTAATATAAATGAAAACAGGGTTATCAAAATATATTGTTAGTCCTCCAAAGACAGTAATTAATATTCCACTTAATAAAGGAACTTTTGGAATTTTTTTTTCTAAAAACCATATTATTGCTATTGAAATAATTGTTGCGACTATAAACGGAGGTATCGCTATTTTTAAATCTTTAACTCCTTCATCATAATAATACCAAAAAAAGATAACTAAAGGACCAAAATCTGTAATAAGTTTAATAAAAGATTTATTCACTAATAAAGATATTAACAGATTAAAAAAAATTTAATATTTTTTTTATTGATTTTTTTTTTAAAAGATCCATATTAAAATTATTAATGAGCATTCAAAAAGCAAAATTCTCAATTGGTGATATTGTGAGACATAAACACTTCGACTTTAGAGGAGTTATTTACGATGTTGATTTTGAGTTTAATAACTCAGAAGAATGGTATCAGTCTATTCCAAAAAATGTTCGTCCAAAAAAAGATCAGCCTTTTTATCATTTACTTGCTGAAAATGATGAAATTACATATGAGGCTTATGTATCTGAACAAAATTTATTAACAGATGATTCTGAAGAACCTATAAAACATCCTTTAATTAATGAAATTTTTTCTGGGAAAAAAGGATCCAGTTATTTTAAGCCTTCAAATTAAACTCGTCATTTTTTAAACACAATTAGTTCAAAACTTAGACATATGATCTTGTTACATTAAAATATATTCTGATCAAGGATGCATAACATTCCCTTATATTATCTCCCTCAGCATTCTTGATCGGATAAGAATAAAAAAATAATTAAGTTCTCCCATTTTTATTATATATAATGTTGTGATGTTAAATTTTTTAGAGCCTAATAAAATATTTGTAATTACTTCTAAAGCACCCAAATATGTTTTTTTTTTATTTATAATTGTTCTTTCCATTGGTTTAACTGAAGCACTTTTTTTATCACCAGAAGACTATAAACAAAGTCATTCGGTAAGAATTATGTACGTTCATGTTCCTTCAGCATGGATATCACTTGGAATATTTTCAATAATTGCTTTTCTATCCATATTTAGTTTTATTTTTAAAAATAAAAATTTTCCTTTAATATCTAAAAGTTTAGCACCATCAGGTTTTGTATTTAATATAATTGCATTAGTCACTGGAGCTATATGGGGAAAACCTACTTGGGGAACATGGTGGGCTTGGGATGCAAGAATTACATCAATGTTAATTTTAGCATTATTTTATTCTATGTATTTATTATCTTGGAAAATTTTTAAAAATGATGAAAAAGCTGGAAAAGTATCATCGGTCATTGCAATTTTAGGAGTTGTTAATGTTCCTATAATAAAATTTTCTGTAGATTGGTGGTCAACTTTACACCAGAGTTCATCGGTAAAAATTTTGTCAACAACAACAATACATACATCTATGCTGATTCCCTTGGCTATTATGACTGCGGCATTTACACTATTTTCAATATTAATTTTTTTAATGAAATATAATACGGAACTGATAAAGATTAAAAATAAAGGATTAGATAGATTATGATAAATGAAATATTTTTAATGAATGGATATGGGATCTATGTATGGTCTGCATTTTCTTTTACACTGATGAGTTTTGGATCTTTATTTTTTATAACTAAATTACAATTTTTAAAAGAAAGAAGAAAATTTGTTCAAAAATTTGGTTTATTAAATGGCAAAGCAATAAGAGTCGCAAAATCACAAAAGATTAACAAAGAAATATTAGAAGGTGTTTTAAGCTCTAAAATTTAACTTCTTCAACCTATGTATGGTAAAAAAGTTAAATTAAGAATATTGTTTCTATTTTTGTTATTTGCTACTATAATTTTATCAGTTTATTTAATTTTAAAATCCCTTGAAGAAAACGTTGTTTATTTTATTTCGCCTACAGAAATTAAAAATTTAACTGAAATAAATTCAGATAAAATTAGAATTGGTGGAATGGTAAAAAATAAATCAATTAAAATTAAATCAAATAAAATTAATTTTATAATTACTGATTTTAAAAATGAAATTAATGTAAGTTATTCAGGTTCAGTTCCGAATTTGTTTGCCGAAGGAAAAGGTGTTGTGGCCGAAGGATACTTAAAAGATAGAAATTATTTTAATGCAGTAAAAATTTTAGCGAAACATGATGAAAATTATATGCCGCCAGAAATTAAAGAAGCTTTAGGGGAGGAATAAATTGTTAGCTCATCAAATTGGACATTATTCTTTAATTTTAGGATTTTTTTTTTCAATACTAATTATTCCAATATCCATTAAAAATTTTAATAAAAAAAATAAAATTATTGATAATAAAATTTTTTCAATATCTTTTTTTCAATTTTTTTTTGTATTAGTTAGTTTTTTTGGTTTAATTCTATCATTTGTTAATTCTGACTTTGGTAATGAAACAGTTTTTAATAATTCTCATACTACAAAACCTTTATTTTATAAAATTTCTGGAACGTGGGGAAATCATGAGGGAAGTTTATTACTTTGGCTGTTAGTTTTAACTCTTTTTATTTTTATATTTTTAATTAAATCAAATAACCAACCCAAAAAATATAGAATTTTAACATTACTTTTTCAACAAGTGATTATAATTGGATTTTTTTTATTTCTTTTAAAAACATCAAATCCTTTTAATTATTTATTTCCGACACCAAAAGAAGGATTAGGACTTAATCCAATATTACAAGATCCTGCGTTAGCTATTCACCCACCTATTTTATATTTAGGTTATGTGGGTTCTTCTATAATATTTTCTTCGTCTCTTGCAGCAGTTGTTGCAAAACATATTTCTACAGTTTGGGCCAAACATATTAAATTTTGGATATTAGTCTCATGGATATTTTTAACTTTTGGAATTATGCTTGGTTCAATTTGGGCTTATTATGAACTTGGTTGGGGTGGATTTTGGTTTTGGGATCCTGTTGAAAATGTTTCTTTAATGCCGTGGTTTTGTTTAACAGCATTGTTGCACTGTATTTTGGTTTTAGAAAAAAGATCAACACTTAGCTCTTGGACCATAATCTTATCTATAGCAACATTCATGCTAAGTATGTCCGGAACTTTTTTAGTTAGGTCTGGCATACTTAATTCTGTTCATACATTTGCAAATGATCCTGAAAGGGGAATATTTATTTTAATTTTTTTATTTATTTTAATTTTATTTTCACTCATAATTTTTTTTCTATTTCATAAAGAAAAGGATCAAAAAATTGTTAAAATCAATTGGTCAAGTAAAGAAGCATCAATTTTATTTAATAATTGGTTTTTGATGTATTTTTTATCTGTTGTATTAATTGGAACAGTCTACCCAATTTTTTTGGATGTTTTATCTAGTGAAAAAATTTCAGTCGGTCCTCCTTTTTATTACAAGCTAATAATTCCTTTTTTAATTCCTTTTTTATTTTTTATGTCAATTGGACCAAATTTAAATTGGATTAAGTCCGAAATTAAAAAAATAAAAACACAAATAGTTTTATCATTTGTAATTTCTTTATTAATATCATTTGTAATTTTAAACCAAATTGGTTTTGTAGGTTTAATTAATAGTGTTTTAATTTTAGTAACTTTTTATTTATTTTTTATAACCATTAAAGATTTCTTTTTGAAAAAATTTAAAAATTATTCTCAAATTTTTTCTCATTTTGGTTTTAGTTTGCTTATTTTGAGTATTTTATTTAATAGCATTCTTTCAAGTGAAAAAACAATAAATTTAAAAGTTGGAGAAGAATTTAGTTTTAGGGAGGAAACTATTTTTTTTGAATCAATAGAAAGCATTAAAAATGAAAATTATAAGTCAATTATTGGCAATTTTAAAATTAAAGATAAACAAAATAATTTCTTACAATTAAAACCTGAACTAAGAATTTATAATCAACCTGTAATGATCACGAGCGAAGCAGACATCAAAACTACTTTATATTATGATAAATTTTTAGTTATGAATTTAGTCAAAGACTATGAATATTTTAATGTGAGATATCAAGTTAAAGCATTTATGATTTGGATTTGGATTTCAATAGTAATATTAGTTATAGGAGGTTTTCTTAGTTTATTTCAAAGATCATATGAAAAATAAAATTATATTAAGTGTACTGGTATTATTTTTTACTTTTTGTTTTATTGTTTTATATAAAGGTTTAAATAATTCTAATATATATGTTCCAGAAACAAAAATTGAAAAAACTTTAATAAAATTTAATTCAACAGATTTTTATTCAGGAAATAAAATTTCTTCTGACCAAATATTTGTTGGTAGCGAATATTATGTCTTAAATATATGGGCATCCTGGTGTGTTCCTTGCAGACAAGAACATCCAAAATTAATAAAACTTAGCAAAAACAAATCTATAAAGCTAATTGGCTTAAATTATAGAGATAATCCTAAAAACGCTAAAAAGTTTCTTAATGAATTTGGTGATCCTTATTTTATGATTATAAAAGATAGCAAAGGAATGATATCCGTTGATTTAGCTGCAATTGGTGTTCCAGAAACATTTATAATCAATAAAGATAAAAAAATTATAAAAAGATTTTTAGGATCTTTAAACGAAAAATCACTTAATGAAATAAATTTAATTACAAAATGAAACTATCAGCTTTTTTATTAATTATTTTGATAATTTTTAATTTTACTAATCTTAATTCAGAAGAAAATAATGATAAAATAAAAAATAAAATTTCAAAAAATATTCGCTGTTTGATTTGTCAAGGACAGTCTGTTTATGATTCTGAATCTGATTTTGCAGTAAGTATAAAATTGATTATTGATAAAAAACTTAATGAAGGATTAAATGAGAATGAAATTTATGATTTTTTAAAAAAACAATATGGAGAGTGGATTACTTATGATCCTGAATTTAATAAAAAAACGTTTATTTTGTGGATATTGCCGATCTTGTTATTTTTTATTGGAGGTGCAATAATACTTAGAAAATTTATAGTTCAAAAACTATGACTATAATGTATAAAAGCCATAATTTTAATTTTATGAAATTAAATATATTTATAAAAAAATTTATTTTTGTTGTAGTTCTTTGTTTTTTTTTCTTACCAGTTAATAGCGAAGAAAAAAAAATATCTAGGGATGAACATAAATTTAATTTTTATTCTGGTATTTTTGATTTTAGTGATGATGGAAAAAGAGCTACAATATTTGGCCTTGAACACCAAAATGAAAATCTTTTTAGAGATAGTTTTTTAGGAACACTTTCTCCAGTAACTGGAGCTTTAATTACGGCCGATAATGCAGCTTATATTTATACAGGAGTGCAAGCTCAGTATAAAATTGGAAAAATTAATTTAACACCAAGTTTTACCCCAGGACTTTATAGCGAAGGTGATGGTAAAGATTTGGGTCACATAGTGGAATTTAAAAGTGAAATTCAATTATCAGTAGATTTATTAAAAAATAGCCATCTAGGTTTTTCTTATAATCATATATCCAATGCAAGTTTGGGTGACAAAAATCCAGGTGCAAACAGTTATATGTTTAATTTTTTTAAAAATTTTTAATTTAAATTAATGAATTTGAAGGATTGTCATAATTTTGATGACTTTCGCAAATTAGCAAAAAAAAAATTACCATCTCCAATTTTTCATTATATTGATGGTGGTTCTGATGATGAAGTTACTTTAAAGAGAAATACAGAAGCATTTAACGACTGTGATTTAATTCCAAATGTTTTAGCTGATGTAGGCAATATAGATTTATCTACAACAGTCTTAGGTCAAAAAATAGATTTTCCACTTTTTCTTTCGGCTACTGCTATGCATCGTCTCTATCATCATCATGGAGAAAGAGCTACAGCAAGAGCTGCAGAAAAGATGGGTACGATTTTTGGTACATCAACTATGGCAACTGTTAGTATTGAAGAAATTGGTGAATTAACTAAAGGTCCTAAGTTATTTCAACTTTATATTCACAGAGACAGAGGACTTACCGATAATTTAATAGAAAGATGTAAAAAATCAAATTTTAATAGTATGTGTTTAACTGTTGATACTGTGATTGCAGGTAACAGAGAGCGAGATCGTAGAACAGGATTTTCAACTCCACCAAAATTAACTTTGGAAAGCTTACTAAGTTTTGCACTGCATCCTGGATGGACTTTAAATAATTTATTTCATGAAAAATTTAAGTTGGCAAATATTATTCATATGACTGAAAAAGGAAGTAGCATTGATAAATCAGTTATAGATTATATTAATGAACAATTTGATCCTTCTATGAATTGGAAAGATGCTGAATACTGTGTAAAAAAATGGAATGGTCCTTTTGCATTAAAGGGAGTTATGTCTGTTGAGGATGCCAAGAAAGCTATTGATATTGGATGTACTGCAATAATAATTTCAAATCATGGAGGAAGACAACTAGATGGCTCAAGAGCACCTTTTGATCAACTTGCTGAAATTGTTGATGCTGTTGGAGATAAAATAGAAGTGATTTTAGATGGAGGAGTTAGAAGAGGAACTCATGTTTTAAAAGCATTATCTTTAGGTGCAAAAGCATGTAGTTTTGGTAAAGGACAATTATTTGCTTTAGCTGCTGGAGGACAAAAGGGTGTTGAGGCAATATTAAAAAAAATGAAAGAAGAAATTTATCGCGATATGACACTAATGGGATGTAAATCAATTAATGAACTAAATAGATCTAAAGTAGTATTTAGAAAATAAAAAAAATTAAAATGAAATTAGCAAAGAACCTAGAAAGATTAGGAACTGAATCTGCTTTTAAAATATTAGCAGAAGCAAAAAAACTTGAAAGCGAAGGAAAAGAAATAATCCATTTAAGTTTAGGACAACCTGATTTTAAAACACCAAAGCATATAGTTTATGCTGCAAAAAAAGCTTTAGATGATGGTCATCATGGTTATGTTTTGCCAAATGGAACAATTGAATGCAGAAAAGCAGTTACCAGAAAGATAAAAAATCTTTATAATGCAGAAATTGACCCTAGTAGAGTAATTATTATGCCTGGGGGCAAACCCACAATGTATTATGCAATAACACTGTTTGGTGAACCCGGAACAGAAATAATATATCCCGATCCAGGATTTCCAATTTATGAGTCCATGATAAACTATACTGGTGCAAAAGCAGTTCCAATAAACATTCTTGAAAATAATGATTTTTCAATGAATCCAGAAAAAATATTGTCTTTAATTAATGATAAAACACGGTTGATAATTTTAAATAATCCAAACAATCCAACAGGTGGATTTACTGAAAAAAGTAAAATTGATCAACTTGCCGAAGGTTTAAAAAAATTTCCTAATGTTGCAATTTTAAGTGATGAAATTTATAGCAGGCAAATTTTTGATAATAAAAAAATGGCAACTTTTTTTGATTATCCTGAGTTATATAATAGGTTAATCGTGCTTGATGGCTGGAGTAAAGCTTATTCAATGACTGGATGGAGGTTAGGATGGGGAGTATGGCCAGAAGATCTAGTAGAATATGTAATAAAGTTTTGTGTAAATAATCATTCTTGTGTAAATGCTGCTATTCAATTTGGAGGCATTGCAGCGTTAGATGGATCAGATGATTTTATAAACATGATGATGGAAAAATTTACAAAAAGAAGAAAAATTATTTTTGAAGGATTAAATAATATTAAAGGAATTGAATGTAGTTTGCCTGGAGGTGGATTTTATGCTTTTCCAAAAGTTATTGGTACTGGAATGAATGGACAAGAATTTGCAAAAAAATGTCTTCATGAAGCTGGTGTTGCAATTGTCCCAGGTGTAGCTTTTGGTAAAAAAGCAAATGATTATGTTAGATTTAGTTTTGCAGCGTCACAAAATGATATTTCTAAAGCTTTAGAAAAGATAAGAAAAATGTTAGGCTAGAAAGCCTAATGAGTAATATAGCGTTACCAGAGATAGATCAATCAACTATTAATAAAAAAGAATATATTTTTAAGAAATTAAAAAAATTAACTTCTTCAGAAAATGTATTGAGTCATGAAGCTGAAATAAAACCTTATGAAACAGATGCTTTATCGGCTTATAAACAAAAACCCTTATGTGTTGTGTTGCCTGAAAATACAGAAGAAATAAGTAATATTTTAAAATTTTGTTATAAAGAAAATATTAAAGTTATTCCAAGAGGTGCTGGTACAGGTTTATCAGGAGGTTCTTTACCTCTTCAAGATGCCGTACTTATTAGTCTGACAAAATTTAATAAAATTTTGGAAATAGATTTTGAAAATAAATGTGTAGTTGCTCAACCAGGTGTAACAAATTTATCTATTACTCATGCAGTGCAACATAAAGGATTTTATTATGCCCCAGACCCATCCAGTCAACTAGCTTGCTCAATTGGAGGAAACGTAGCTGAAAATTCAGGAGGTGTACACTCTTTAAAATATGGAACAACAACAAATAATATTCTTGGAGTTGAAATTGTTCTAATGGACGGAACAATTTGTAGGCTTGGAGGAAAAACTTTGGACCAAGAAGGCTATGATATGCTTGGTTTAATTTGTGGATCAGAAGGCTTGTTAGGAGTTATTACCGAGGTGACTGTAAAAATATTAAAAAAACCACAAACAGTTAGAGCTGCATTAATAGGGTTTCCAAGTCATGAGGACGGAGGAAACTGCGTGTCAGAGATAATTGCTAATGGCATTGTCCCTGCTGGCATGGAGATAATGGATAAAGCTTTAATTATAGCTACAGACAATTTTAGCAAAGCAGGCTATCCAAGAAATGTCGAACTTTTATTGATAGTTGAATTAGATGGAACCGCTTCTGAGGTAGATGAATTAATAAATAAGGTAAGTGAAATTAGTAAAAAAAATAATTCTTTAAACATAAAAATAAGCAAGAACGAAGCTGAAAGATTATCTTTCTGGATTGGACGAAAAGCCGCTTTTCCAGCTTGTGGAGCAATGGCTCCTGACTATTATTGTATGGATGGTTCAATCCCAAGAGGAAAATTAGCAGCAGCTTTGAAAGAAATAAATGAATTATCAAAAAAATATAATTTGCCTGTTGCTAATTGTTTTCATGCTGGTGATGGAAATTTACATCCTTTAATTATGTTTGATGGAAACAAAGAAGAGGAATTAAAAAAAACAGAAGAATTTGGTGCTGAAATTTTAAAAATGTGCGTAAGATTTGGTGGAGTTTTAACTGGTGAGCATGGAGTGGGAGTTGAGAAAAGAGAACTTATGTGTGAAATGTTTAATGATAACGATATTCAACAACAATTGAGTATTAAAAAGTCTTTAGACAATAAAAATTTGTTAAATCCTGGAAAAGTTTATCCAATATTAAGAAAATGTGCAGAGGAAGGAAGGGTTCATGTCCACAGAGGAGAAGAAAAATTTCCAGACATTCCAAGATTCTAATAATGTTTATAAGCCATTAGATGAAAGAGAAGCTTCAAACTTTGTAAAAGAAGTTTATAGCAAAAATTTACCAATAGAAATAATAGGAACAAATTCAAAAAATTATATTGGTAATAAGTTACAGTGTGCAAAAGTATTAGATCTTTCAAATTTGTCTGGAATTGTAGAGTATCTTCCTGAGGAACTTTATATTAAAGTAAAAGCTTGCACTCCTATAAGTTTAATTGAGGAAGCTTTAGAAAAAAATAATCAACAACTAGCATTTGAACCTATTGATTTTGGATATATAAAAAATTTCAAATCAAATAAGGGCACAGCTGCTGGCCAACTCTCATGTAATTTTTCAGGCTCTAGAAGATTTAAGGTAGGGAGTATAAGAGATCATGTTCTTGGATTTAAAGGTATAAATGGAAAAGGAGATATAATTAAATCTGGAGGAACAGTTGTAAAAAATGTTACTGGATACGATCTATCAAAATTAGTTACCGGATCTTTTGGAACATTAGTTGCTCTTACTGAAATTACTTTTAAAGTATTGCCTGTAAAAGACTCAATAAATACAATAGCTATATATACCGAAGATAATAAAATCGTTAGAAAGATTTTTGATCAATTACTTAGTTCAAGCAATGAAATATCAGGTTCAGTTTATATACCAAATGAACCAAAAAATAATAATTATACAATAAATAGAGAAAAAATTTTAAAGTTTAATGATTTGAAAAGCGAAGAACCTTTTTTGGCTTTAAGAATCGAAGGTTCAAAAAAGTCAATTGAAGAAAGAAGTAAAGAAATTTTTAAAGAACTTGAATTGCAAAAAATGAAAACTTCTATACTTGATTTTTATCAATCTAAATTATTTTGGGAAAAAATTAACAATATTGAACTATTTTCTGGAACAAAAAATAATTTATTAAGAGCAGTAATTCCACCTGCGAAAAGTTTAGATTTAATGAAACATCTCAAAAACAATTTTAAATATTATATTGATTGGTGTGGTTCATTATTTTGGTTAGAAGTATTAGATAATGAAAATGAAAAAATTGAAGAAATTAAAAGTATAGTTGTTAAATTAGGTGGATATTTGACTATTATAAAAAATTCAGAAAATTTTACTTCTGATATAGATCTTTTTACAATTAATAATACACGATTACTTTTAAGCAAAAAAATCAAAGAAAGTTTTGATCCAAAAAATTTATTAAATCCAGGAAAAATGTATAGAGAAGTATAATGCAAACAAATTTCAGTGAAGAGCAGCTTAAAATTGAAGACAATAAATCTGCAGAAAAGATATTTAAGAAATGTGTTCATTGCGGCATGTGCAATGCAACATGCCCAACATTTAATTTGTTAGGAGATGAGTTAGATGGTCCAAGAGGCAGGATATATTTAATTCAAGATATGCTTGAAAATGAAAGGAAACCAACATCTAATGTTGTTAAACATATCGATCGTTGTTTATCTTGTTATAGCTGTATGACTACTTGTCCGGCCGGTGTAAACTACATGCATTTAATTGATCATGGTCGAAAATATATTGAAAAAAATTATGAAAGACCTTTTTTTGACAGAATAATTAGAAATTTTTTGTCTAAAATACTTCCTGATTCAAAATTATTTAAATTATCAATTTTACTAGCAAAATTAGGAAAACCTTTTAAATTTTTATTTCCTTCAAAAATAAAAAATATGTTGGATTTAATGCCAACATCATTTCCAAAAAAAGCTTTTAAAACAAAAGAGATTTATAAAACTAAAAATAAAAAAAGAATTGCTCGAGTTGCTTTATTAACTGGATGTGTTCAAAAAGAAATATCTCCACAAATAAATGAATCAACAATTAGAATATTAAATAGACATGGTGTCGAAGTTGTAGTTCCAGAAAAAATAAGATGTTGTGGATCTTTAAATCATCATTTGGGAAAAAATGATGAAGCTCATCAAGACTTTATAAATAACATTAATATTTGGTATGATGAAAATTTAAAAGGTAACTTAGATGCTATTTTATCAAATACATCTGGCTGTGGAACAACAATGAAAGATTATGCATTTATATTTAGAGACGACAAAAAAATGAAGAAAAAAGCAAAAAAAATATCTGAATTAACAAAAGATGTATCTGAATATTTATCTGAAAATTTAAATCTGAAATTTAAAAAAAAAGAAAAAAAACTTAGGATTGCTTATCATTCAGCATGCTCTATGCAACATGGTCAAAAAGTACATTCACAACCTATCAACTTGCTTGAAAAAACTAAAAATGAAATTTTAGAAATTCCTGAAGGACATATATGTTGTGGGTCAGCTGGAACATATAATATTTTACAGTCAAAAATTGCTAAACAATTATTGAAAAACAAAGTAAGCAATATAGAAAGTTTAAAACCTCAAATTATTTCTACAGGAAATATTGGGTGCATCACTCAAATTAGAAATGGTACAAATATTCCCATACTTCATACCATCGAATTATTAGATTGGTATACAGGAGGACCAAAGCCAAAAATTTTAAATAAATTATGAAAAAAGTTTTAATTAAAGACGATAAAGGTAAGGAAATAGAAGTTGATTTACTTAAATTTATTAATCACATAAATAAATTTCATAAAACTGGAACAACTATTCACGATGAGAATGGTCACTATTTTACTGTGAACGATAATTTTAGAAAAAGATTAAAAGAAATGTTGGAGATTTAATACAATTGAAAGTTGTAATACTTTAAAATTCTATTCTTTTAGTGATTTTTATTAGTTGAATTATCAAGACTCTTAAAAGTTTCTATGTTTAAATATTGTCAAGTTAATTAACAAAGAGGGGAAGACATATGTCAAAGAAAACTAAAACGTTAAAAGGAAAAACTCCTTCTAGACGTAAGTTTATGAAAGCTGCTGCTGCAACTGGTGTTGCTGCTGTTGCTGCATCATCTTTAGCTGCTCCAGCTGTTGCTGCTGAAAGAGTAGAAGCTGCGATGGTAGCTACTTGGCCAAGAGATTTTCCTGGTTTAGGTACAGGCGCACAAAGATTTGCAAAAAGACTAGCTGATATGAGTGACGGACGTATACAAGTTACTTATTATGCATCTGGAGAAAGAGTAAAAGCATTTGACTCATTTGATGAAGTTGCATCAGGTAACTCACAAATGTATCATGCTGCAGACTACTACTGGGTTAAAAAACACCCAGCTTTTGGATACTTTACAGCATGTCCATTTGGTTTTACTTACTCAGAAATAAACGCTTGGATCCACCATGGTGGTGGTCAGGAGCTTTGGGATGAACTATGTGATGATTATGGAACTCAAAGTTTTATTGCTGGTAACACAGGAGTTCAAATGGGTGGTTGGTTTAATAAAAAAATTAGATCAGCTAATGACTTTAAAGGTTTAAAAATGCGTATGCCTGGATTAGGTGGACAAGTTCTTGGAAAACTTGGTGGTTCTCCAATTTCACTTCCTGGTGGACAAATTTATGAAAACCTTGTTTCAGGAGCAATTGATGCAACTGAATGGGTAGGTCC
The DNA here is from genome assembly GCA_902551215.1 of uncultured Pelagibacteraceae bacterium. Taxonomy (GTDB): domain Bacteria; phylum Pseudomonadota; class Alphaproteobacteria; order Pelagibacterales; family Pelagibacteraceae; genus Pelagibacter. The sequence goes on from CACDCI010000004.1 coordinate 41,852, forward strand.
TTGGAACGATGAAGCTATGAAGTTTCATGAAGCTGCTAAATACTATTACTATCCTGGTATGCACGAGCCTGGTTCGATGTTAGCATGTGGTGTTAACAAATCATGGTTTACAAGCTTAACAAAATCAGATCAGCTGACAATTAAAACTGCATGTGCTTGGGCAGATGAAATTACGATGGCAGAGTATAATGCTAAAAATGGTGCTGCATTAGCTCGTCTAGTAAATGATCATGGTGTTAAACTTGAGAAATTTAATGATAAAGTTTATGACGCTTTTGCTAAAGGTGCTGCTGAAGTTTATGATGAAGTTCAGCAACATAGTGATCTTGCTGCAAGAACGCATAAAGCTTTTGTTAAAGCTCGAAAAGAAATTGGTGCTTGGACTAACTTGTCTGACTCACCATATATTCAGCAAAGAAATAGAGCTTTAGGAATTTAATAATTCTTAAGGTTAGAATAAAATTTGATATAAGGGCCCTTTATTAAGGGCCCTTTATTTTACCAGTTTTCTTAAATAGGGTTTTTATTTTATGGTTACGAAAAACAACTTACCGATATTAATTAGAATATTTAGTTTTTCGATATTATCTATTACTTTTGTTTTTTTAATTAATAATGTTTTAACAATTTGGTTTGATTGGCCTGGTATTAAACAATTATTTTCAAATTATGGTCTATTTGGATTTAAAAAGTTAGGTAAACCTTTAGAAGGGTCAGTATTAACTTTCGCTTTTATTCAATTATTTTTTTATTTTATTTCAGTATTGTTGGTAATTTTTTATGTATTTAGATCTATTAACCAAACTTTAGAATCTGATGCAGAAATTCTTACTAAATTTACAGCTTATATTATTCGGTCTTCTTTTTGGGCAGTTTTGATCGTTGGAATTGCAGATGCAATAGTTTCATTTATGGTTGTTGAAAAATTAACTGGTCCAATCTTAGGTGAATATTTGAGAGTAAAATTAGTTATTCCAAACTTTAGAATTACTTATGTTCATTTTCCTTTAATATTAATTTCATTTATCATTGGATATTTTACAAGATCTGTAGGTTTTATTTGGTTAGCAATTTTAGTTGTTGGTAGTGAATTTACAATTGTTTTATCCAGATTTATATTTGAGTATGAACAAGCTTTTCAAGGAGATTTAGTTCGTTTTTGGTATTCAGCTCTTTATCTTTTCGCTAGCGCATATGCTTTAATGCACGAAGGTCATGTAAGAGTTGATGTTTTATACACTGGGTTTACTGAACGAAAAAAAGCTTGGACAAACTCTATAGGATCGTTGGTATTAGGAATTCCGCTTTGTCTGATTGTTATATTTTTGGGAATGAGTGGTAAAGCGAGTATTATTAATGGTCCCGTTACTGCTTTTGAAATTACACAGCAAGGTTCTAATGGATTATATTTGCTTTATTTAATGGCAATATATTTAGCTGTTTTTGCCGTAAGTATGTTAACCCAATTTACTAGTTATTTTATGAGCAGCAGTCATAAACTTTTAAAAAATTAAATTATGGAACATCTATTTTTATCTCTGCTTGTACTAATAATGATAGCAGCATTAGCTTCAGGTTTTCCAGTTGCTTTTGCATTACCGGGTTCTGCTATTATTGCAATAGGTCTCGCAGCTTTTTTTGGATATCTCTTTGAAGGAAATGCGAGTGCTTATTTTGCAACTGATGGTCCCATAGAATGGTTAACAGCAGGTATTACGAATTTCAGGAGTAATTATTGGGATGTAGAAACTGATACTTTAATTGCAATACCTT
>CACDCI010000005.1 GCA_902551215.1 uncultured Pelagibacteraceae bacterium
AAATTTGTAAGGGTTATATTGATTTTCAACTACTAATTTAAAGTTTTTATTTTTCAAATAATTAAAAAACGAGCTAGTAACCATGAATTAATTGTAATATTAAATTAACATAAGTAAATGAAAAAAATACTAAGCTTATTTTCTGGTGCAGGTGGTATTGATATTGGTTTCAAAAGCAATTCTTTTGAAACTTATGCTGCGATAGATAATTGGCAAGTAGCTTGTGAAACTTTAAAAAAAAATAAAATTTCAAAAAATATAATCTGTTCAGATATTAAAGATGTGAAATTTTCTAAATTTAAAGGTAAAGTAGACATAATTGTTGGTGGTCCACCTTGTCCTCCTTATTCTAAGTCACGTTTTTATATTAAAGAAAAAAAGAGAGCTTTAGAGGATGAAGATTCTTATACTTTAATTTATTTTTGCAAAGCATTAAAAATTATTAAACCCAAAGTGTTTTTTTTTGAAAATGTTCATGGATTTTTTTATAAACCTCATAAACCAGCACTAGATTATTTTGAAAATGAGTGTAACAAAGCTAGCTATAATTTAAGTTATAAAGTTATTAATTGCGCAGATTATGGAGTTCCGCAAATAAGACAAAGATTTATTTGTGTGGGTGTTTTAAAAGAACTTGGAAAATTTGATTTCCCTGAAACCACACACTCAAAAAAAGAAGAAGATAATTTACTTTATAAAAAAGAAAAATGGATTAATTGTAAAAAAGCAATTGGAGATCTAGATATAGATTTACCTAAAGATAAAAAAAATATTGCAGGATCAAAACATAAAAACTTATTAAAATTAATTCCTCCTGGAGATAATTATCTTTATTTTACAAAAGAAAGAGGTCACTCAAAGCCAAAGTTTAAATGGAGATCTAGATATTGGTCATTTTTATTAAAACTATCCCCAAAAGAACCCTCTTGGACAATTCAAGCAAGTTTTTCAAATAATATGGGCCCCTTCCATTGGAAAAATAGATTTTTAAGAATAAATGAAATTAAAAGAATTCAAACATTTCCTGACAATTATAAGTTAACTGGTGATTTTAGAGACCAGTGGAGATTAATAGGAAATGCTGTTCCACCTCTTCTAGCTAAAATAATTTCAAAAGAGATACTAAAACAATTTTTTTAATTACTGTAAAAATTCGTAGTTTGAAAAATCATTAATACTTTCTATGCCATTTAAATTTGATTCAAATTTAATATTTCTTAATCCAGACATTGGAGTTTCTTTAATTCTAGGAACTTTGTTTGAGTCAAAAAATTTAACATGATCTTCTGCATATTCACAACTATGCCTTACTTCATCTAGCTCTCTTTGAATCTTTGAGCCTGTATAAATATCATACATTTCTTGTAATTTTTCTTTCAAATCATTATTATTAATTTGTTTTAAAATATCATTTTTTAAATCCAGTAAAGAGGAACCAGATCTTGATTTTCTTATTAAAACTGAACCAATAATTATTTTTGTATTTTTTGAATTTAATTGTTCATATTTAAAGATATGCTTTCTGTCATTTTTTTCAGTCGTTTTAATTTCTAAAGCATGGTTTCTAATTAAAAAATCAAAAGTATCGTTCGTCTCAGGGTGCCAAGCTTCAATTAGTAACTCCTTGGCTTTTAAATGCTTAATTATAAATAACTCTCCCCAAAAACCCGTTAAATCTATATTTCTTTTATTTGAAATTTTTTCAAATAATTTAATTAGATTTCTTGTCAATTCATAAATTTCTTTTTCCGATATGTTGTTTGATAGATTAACAACAATATTGTCCATCGTTCTTAAAAAAATTTCCTTTAAATTTTCTTCATTGGTCTCTAATTTTAAAATACTTAACTTTTCTATTTTTTTTTTATTATTTGAATAAATAGTGCATGTTATCCCGTGTTCTAAATTTATATATCTAATGTTTTCTTTTTTTCCTTTTGGTTTTGAGGCATTAAATAAAATTGCGACATGATTCTTGCCATTGATCCCAAGCAAATGTTTGCTATTTCTACTTAATTTGACAGTGTTGTAGCTTCGTTCACTTTTATTTTTTAGTTTAGAAATATTTTTATATTTTCTAAATAAACTCATCTACGTCTTCCAATAATACTTTCTTCAAATAAAGCTGTGGGCATAAAGAAACTTAGATATGGAACTTTCGGTGCTATTAACTCCCCTTCTCCATTTTGTTTTTCATAAACATTAATTTCATGAATTTGAATTGATGGAATTTGATTACAATGTGTGCTATTAGATATTCCTTTTAAAAATTCCCAATGAATTCTAATATCACCAGGAAATAATGTTTTATCATTATGGAAATTTTTTTCAAAATTACTTGATTGTCCCTGAGCTGATGTTACAGGATTTTCTTTAATTTCTTTTAACGATAAAGACTTACTGTAAGGTTTACGTGGGTTATTTTCTCCTTCTCTAAAAATAAATAATGGACATGGAGTCTTTAATCTTTGTTCTTTCTTATAAAACCAATCTTCATCGCTTTCATCAGTCTCTTGTATTGGGTCTAAATAATTATCAATCATACTCATTAAAATACTAAATCTATTCAAATCTCTTGTTTCAAATTCGAAATTATTAATTATTTGATCTAAAACTTCTTTTAAAGTGAGATTTTCCATAACTTTTATTTTTTGATTATTTGCCCAAGGATGATTGTTTTTTATATTGTCTATTTGTCTTAATTCTTTAAAATTATTATTAAATTGAGTATTTAATATTTCATAAGCTTTTCTATTTATTGTTAAATACTTTTCTTCAAGCATATGTGTATATCTACATCTTATTGATGCCTGGTAAGGCTCTGATCTTGAAACTAAAGACATATCGTTATTAATTCCAGCTCTAGTTAACTTATATTCAGTTCTATTTCTTCCAAACCAGTATCTTCTCCATGTTTTTAAGTTTTTATTTGATTTTAAAAATCTATCTAAAAACTTCATAAGTTTTTTATTTCTGTCATACTCTCCTTCAAAGAAATTGAGAACACCATCTGAAAAATATAATCTTAAAAAATCCTCATTTTTTCTTTGATAACCCATGAACCTTGCTCTTTGAAGAAGTGTGTCTTGTTGTTTTGTGCCTAAAGGTCTACACAAATAGGTTACGGTTAATCCCTCTACAGTATAACCACGATCCAAACCATGACCACCAACTAATATATTTGCGTAATTTCTTCTATAATCTACCGTCGGAATTTTTTTTCTTCCCTCTTTTCGTGAAGCATTAAATGGAACGGGTGTAATACCTAAGCATTTTGTCCCTTGAAACAAGCGCCAAAATTTTTCATCTGTTGCAGGAATGACAGATTTTGAATTTTTTTTGATTTCCTCTAAATTATCTTTTACTTTTTGCTCAAGTTCCCTAAATTGTTCACTATCTTTATTAGATAGTGCAAGTCTAAATTCATCTTGCAAACCTTTGATCCAATTTCTATAAATCGTATGTTTTTCAGTAAGACCATGTGGATGCACTATCATGGACATATTTTGTCTATCAGAAGACCTGTGTCTGTCTTGATGCATGGCGCAAGTAACGCAAGTTAAAAAATATAAATAAGCATCAACAAAACTTTTTGGCCTTTCATCGCCAGATCTTTCATATTCATCAATATTAGTTTCTATTCCTTTAACAAATCTATCAATTTTACTTCTGTTTGAGAAAAAATACTCTAGGCCAGTATATGTTTCTCCTGGTGAAATTATTTTTCCAAATGATGGGGATAAATTATTAAATGTATTGATTACTAAAGTTGCATTTGGAGTCGCTGTATAGCCTAAAAATGAATGAAACTTAAAAATTTTTCTCAAATTTGTAATTGCTAAATAGGTTGCGGTATCTTCAATCTCTATATTAATTTTTTCTCCTATATAATCTTCAAAATTATCCTTTAAATGTATACCTGGATTAATTTCAAATAATTCTTCTAATTCTAGATTAGCCATTTCACATATTTTTTCCAACGTATCGTCTGATTTTATTTGGTATAATATTCTATCATCTTTCAAGTCAGGATCATTTTTTTTTGCTTTTGTGTTAAGTGAATGATTATCACATTCATCATCAACAATTAAAGTTGGTATATTTGAATATTTAGAAATATTTCCATCACAAGCTTCAAATAAAAGTTTGTATATGTCTCTAATTCTTTTGGGATTTTTCATGGAAAGTATTACGAGAGTTTTTTTATCTTCCTCAGGTACATCAGGGTTATTCCAATCAATTATATTATTTTTTAAAATTTCATAATATCTGCTATGATCCCATTCATCTTCTACATTTCTTAAAACTTCAAATTTTCTATCATCCAAAATATTATCGATTCTAGCAGTATTTTGAACCACTAAAGGTCCTACACTTCCTGTTAATAAAATTAAAATTTTATATTTATTATCTGCGGCTAAACTAAAAACTGCTTCCATTGATGTTGTTTTTCCACTTTGAATTTGTCCAAAGCAAAGTCCTGTGGAATTTAATTTGACTTCTTCAATTTTTTCAGGATTTATACATTTTCCTAAAAGTTCTACACTATCTTCAATAAGAGTTTCTTTATCCTTTGACGAAATTTTTTCTTTTTTTTCTAAATAATTTTTAAAAATTTCTCCATTTCTTAAAGGTGTCCATGTTACATTTTGATTTGGAGATGAACTTGAATTAACTTGATTTATTTCAACTTTAATTTCTTCCATAATTTTAATTTATTGTAGGTGGAACAGAGTCGATTATTGCATTAATATATTCTCTTACCATGTGTGTATCTCTAAAACCCCTTTGTTTGCCAATAATCTCAGCTAGCACAATATAACACAATAATGAAAGCATACCTTCTATTTCCTTTTCATCATTTCCAAAATATTGAGAACTAAAACCCTTATGCATCATTATTTGAATTTCAACTTTTTTATTTTTGCGACCTTTTTTATCAAAACTATATTCTAGCCATTTTTTGTTTTCGACCTCTTTATCATTATTTAAAATTACATCAACTTTCCAAGTTTCACCTTGAAAATTAATATTTCTAGATCTAATTTTTATTGGTTTTGATTTAGGTTTTGGTAGTTCTTTTAATATCTCTATAGGTTTATTGGATTTAAATTCTTCGATCACTGACATGGCTTTGGACAGCTGCACCATCGAAGATGCACCTGCTTTTTCATGTGTGGTTCTTATTTCTGGTTTATTTAAATCTTGTTTTTTAAATCTTTCTGCTTGTCTGATTAGTGGCATATCATCCGAGTCCAATACCGATTTAAGTTTTGTAAGAAATGACTCTTGTTCATCCAATGACCAATTTAAATTATCTTTAGTATGAGTTACTTCCATATCATCATCAAAATGCAACTCACCAAATAACCTCCTTGATATCTGTGATCCTTCTTGTCTAACTAGTTTTAATGGTCTCCAAGCTTTTTCATCACTTCCAAATATCATCCTCTCTCGTCTAAAAACGGAAAAACCAGCTTTTTTAGAGTCACTTGGGTCTGCAAGTGCAGCGTAACCCTCAACCTTATGTTTTTTATGATCGCAACTCAAAGGAAAATAAAAACTAAATTTTTTTTTCCAAGTTATTTTTTTTGGATTAATTACCTCATCATCTAAATCCTTGTAGCTTGGCGCTTTTAAAATATTGAATCCTTTATGTCTTAATAAAGATCCATTGTACCTAATTTCTATTTCATCTTGATCTATATATGCTCTATACATAGATGCTAAATGATTTTTTACACTTTCAACTTCTCTACCTCTAACTTTATGAATTAAATCTCTTAATATAACAACAGTATAATGTGTATTAGTTGGCATCTTCGCTGTTCTATAGGCAAGCTTCTCATTAAGATCCTCAGTTATTTTTTCAATATCAAATTTTGCTTCTGTTGCGAAGGGTTCGCCCATTGCTTTTGATTTGACTACCCAAAGATTAGAAAACCAACAAGCAGCTGTTTTCATTCCCATTCCAAATTCAGATAATCCTGAAGTTTTTTTTGGTCTCATTGCAGCTTGAAAAGCTCTTTCGTAATTTTTTTGATCTATGCCTGCTGCATTATCTTTAACTTCTATTGTTGAACCACTTACTGAAATATCAATTTTTAATTTATAATTGCTATGCAGTTTTCTTAATCTCAATTTATTATCTAAATAACTTTGAACTGAATTATCTACAAATTCAGCCATTGCATGCCAAGGAGTATAATTAATTCTTGACAAAACTCCAAGATAACCAACAGTTGGCCTAATATTGATGGTGTTGCTCATAACTTTTAACTTTAAATTATAACTTTAGATAAATAATTTCTATAAAAATTTAAAGCATCGTCTTTTAATTCAACGGGGAAAATTTTTTTATCTATTTTTTTGTTGTAACTTTTATCTGAATTTCCTGCCTCTCTATAATCAATTTCTAAAAATGGATCATCTTTAGGTGTTTTTTGTTTGTAATGGAATCCGGTGTTATATCCTTGGTCATTTTTATAAGATATATACCAGCAAACATACTCTTTTCCACTTATCATGCTTCCACAAGGTTTAACTTTATTTTTAACTCGACTTTGGGACCAGTCAAACTCTTCTTTTAATATGCTATATATTTCTTCAAGCAATTCTTGTGCTTTTGCGCTTTTTCCTCCTAAAATTTTTTTAGCAGCATTAGGAAATTTAATTCTCATTTTTTTTTCTACTGTCTCAACTATTGTCTCTCTTTCAAGATCATTTATATCTTTATGATTCATTGCATTATTAAAAAAATTTATAAGTTCATTCTTTGAATGTTCCTTTGTTTCAATAATTTCAATAATTTTTTTAACTTTTTGAGATAATTCTTCTTTTTCCTGATCCATATAAATTTAATTTTTTTTATTTTTATCATTAAATTCAAATGTGAACGAGTCCTCTGTTATATGAAGTTTTCCTACTTTTTCAGGATGTTTTTTAACTTCTTCTCTCCATTCCTTGTATTGTTCTTCTTTCCAAAGATTATTAATTCCTTTTTGTTTTTTTAATGCATCTAGATCGTCTAGAAACTTATCTGGGTTAGTTGTCATATGTAGCATAAACATTTGTTGTCGAAGTTTGGTATACTTTAAGTATTGAAGTTTTGCGTTTGCTTCTTCTTTCTTATTTAGATTTTCTCTTAAATCTCTTACGCACCAATCAATGGTGAAACGATCTGCTTTAGGGTTTTCAAGATTCCATAGACAACTTTGAATGGTTGTATCAGCCCAAGAAATAGTATCCCTTTCTTTCTCAATTTCTAAAATTATTTTCTCAAATTCTTTAGTTTCTTTTGTGCTGTTTTGAAACATGCCCATAGGACCTCCTGTTGTTTGATTGTATGTGGGCATAATAAAATATGCCCACATATTCTATTTATTTTTTTATTTTAAAGCCGTGCTTCTCTAAAAGACGTTTGAGGTTTTCTAATCGTTCCTCTTTGCTTGTCTTAGAGTCGCCTATCTTTTCGAAAAATAAAAGTTTTTTTCCTTCTTTTTCTTTTGAAGCAAAATATTCTTTTATTGGCTTTATGGTGAATTTAACCATATTCCTCCTTTAGCGTTGTTTTTAAAGTCCCAGCAAGTAGAGTTGATTTCTAAATCAGGACTAATTTCATTTTATCAGAAAAAAATAATTAATCAAATTTATGCCACTATTATTTATTATATTAATAATTGTTAAGGTTCTTTATTCTTAAGAATTCTTTTTCAACTAACATTTATGAAACAATTAAAACTAGGTTTTAATGAGATAAATCTCTTAGGAGATTATGATGCCGCAGAGGTCATTGATGAAGGCAAGTTTAAGCATAAAACTATGCATCATAGTTGGTCAGATACTTTAAGTGATGATGGCAAAAAAATAATTTATCATGAATATACTTACGATACTGACTCTTATATGGATTTTGAAAACTGGATTCATATCGACAAAAAGGGATTAGATAAAGCAGCATTTAAATGGTTTTGTATGTATTTAAAAGCAGTTGAAAGAAAAGACAGATTGGAAAAATTCAAAAGACTTTTAAATGATGTAAAAATACCATTTGAAGAAGGAGACTGGCAAACAATAGATAGAGAAAGAGAGGACAATGGAAAAAAAACAACAAGAAACTAAGAAGAAACCTTTTTCGAAAAATTTATTAATTACCACTGACCTCGGGCTTATGAGTCCCGCGCTCTAACCAACTGAGCTACCCCGCCTTTTAATTTCTAATGATATATAATAGTTATTATTTTTGATACAATCAATTATTTTAACATTAAAAAAATTTTATAAAACTTTAATTTCATCTCCCACTTTAATATTTGAAGAGGTTAAAATTGCGCATCTTAATCCACCCATTCTTAAAAATTCCTTAATTATGTTTTCTTGGTTTAAATTGTCTTGAAGAGATTTACAAGGTCTACATAAATCAATCCCTTTTATTTCCGTTTTGCCAATTATTAATTTTTTGCCAACTAAATCATTTAATTTAATGTCTTTTGTGACAATATTTCTTCTAAAATTTAGATAAGGAATTTTTAAATTAAATTTATCATTGTAATAATCAATGTTTTCACTTTCTATCAATGTTAATTGATTACGATCTGCATTTTTTTCATTAAAATATCTATCCCCAATAATTCCTTTACCAGCAGAAACATTTATTTCATTAACTTCTTGAATCTCTTCACTTGATTTTTTTGCAATCCCAATTTTAATAACTTTAGACATTTGAAATTTATTTATTGGTCTGAATATACCAATACAAAACGATTAATTGATTAAAAAATAATATTTAAAACTTATATTTTTACAAAGAGGCAATAATGCCAGTTATAACTATTACTGATGCAATTAAGCTAAAAAAAACTATATTTTCTTTTTTTTGCTTTTTTTCATCGTCTCTTACTCTAGACATCAAATCATTAATATCTACTCTATTAGTTCGCGTATTAATTTGATTAACCTTGCCGTAATTTACCTGATCCCCACTCATATATTTTGTAATTTAACCATGCATTACAAAATTGAACAACATGAAAAAAGCCCATTGTGGGTTTTATCATATTTCATTGTGTCCATTTTAGGTTTGTTCTATATTGTTTTTTATGAAGGCAAATCTTTCAAAAATTAAAGAAGCAACAGAAACTAAAGATATTAATTGGTGTTTAAAAAAAAATTACAATTCATTGTCAATAGATTGGCATCTAATTTTAGAAAAATGGCTGTGCAACTCCTATTCTGTATTTAAAGATCATGAAAAGTATCTAATTCTTATATTGTTAGTAAAAAGAACTTTTGATTATTACACTACAAACTTTGTCCAATTAAATTGGAATCAATTTTTTGCATTAAAAAAAATTGAAATTGTAAAATTTAGTATAATTGATATTTCAAAAGAATTACATCTTTCTAAAGAAACAACAAGAAGAAAGATAGAAGAGCTTGAAAAAATAAATATTATAAAAAAAACAAAAAATGGAATAATTGTTCAACCAGAATTTTATAATAATACATTTATTAAAAAGCATGAAGATTTTAGGAAATCAATATGTATATTTATAAGTAAATTTTCTATGATATTAACTGAAGAAAAAATTATTAAAGAAAAAATAAAATCAGAGATGATAGAAAAAGTTACTTATCAAAATTTTTCTTATGTTTGGAAAGTATTTTTTGAAATGTTGATACCTATGATGGTAGATTTTAGATATTCCTTTAAAGACTTAGAAACTTGGCATATATGGGAAACTTGCTTGGTAAATCGAAACTACGAAATTCAAAAATACTTAAAAATAAATAATTTAAAAGTTAACACTAACAAAGAATTTTTAAAAATTAATTCTAAAACTTTGAATACAGTTGGAATAAACGCGATGTCAATATCTAACATAACTGGAATACCAAGAGGAACTGTTTTTAGAAAATTACAAATTTTAGTAAAAAAAAATTTTTTGTATATTGATGAAAAAAAACTTTACAATCCGAATATAGAAATTGATCGAAAAAATAATTTTTATAAACTAGACTCTGATAATGTTGTCAGACTTTCAGTTTTTATTAATAAACTATTAAACTTAGCAAATGTTTTTAAATAGAACGAATATTTTTATTATTTAAAGGCTTTAAAATTATTGAAGCGGCATATTTCTTTTTTTCTACTTCTATAAATAAATTTTCTTTTAGAATGTTTTCTTTTGAATATTCAGAATTTATATATCCAAAAGCTAGAGTCTTATTAAAGTTAAAAGAAAAATTTCCAGAAGTAGTTCTACCGATAATTCTCTTGCCACTATATATTGGTTCATCATGAAGTAATAATGGCTCTCCAGGCTTACTGTCATTTAAAGTTAGCATGACAAGTTTTTTATTATGTTTTTTATCTTTAATTTTCAGCAAAGATTTTTTACCTATAAAATCAATATTTTTTTTATAACTAATTGCAAATTGTAAACCTGCTTGATATTGATTTTCTTCTGGCGACATATCGTGACCCCAGTGTAAATATCCAGTTTCCATTCTCATAGTATCCATAGCAAGCATACCACAGTTAGAAAGATTAAATTCTTTTCCTGCATTAATTGTTAAATTGTATATTTCTTTAGCCTCATTCATTTTTATATAAAGTTCAAAACCTACTTCTCCTACATAAGATAATCTCTGTGCCCAAATATCTTTACCATTAATTGTAATTTTTTTTCCAGTAGCAAATTTAAAATTTTCATTTGACAAATCATCTTCTGACAATTTAGACATTAAAATTCTACTTTTTGGACCAAACACTCCAAGACATGCTATTTCATCAGTTACATCTTTAAAATCAATTTCCTTAGACAAATATTTTAAAATGTGAAATTTATCATGTTCTCTATTTGCTGCAGAAGTAATTATTCTAAAATAATTTTTATCTAAACAAACAACAGTTAAATCTGTTTCTATACCTCCATCTTCGTTTAGCATTTGAGTGTAGGTAGTTTTTCCTATTTCGTCTTTTATATTTGCTGTACAAATTTTTTGTAGTTCGTTATGAACATTTTTTCCTTTTAATTCATATTTTGAAAAAGCTGTCAGATCAAATAGTCCGACGTTTTTTCTTGCATTTTTTGTCTCAAATTCAACTGCTGGATACCAGTTTTGATAATTGTAACTATATTTAAATTCAGGCTTTTCATTATTTAAAGCAAACCACATTGGTCTTTCATATCCATTTGAAACTCCAAAACAAGCTCCTGCTTTTTTTAATTCTTCATGGTAAGGAAACAATTTTTGATTTCTAGATGTTTTGTGTTGTTTATATGGCCAATGCATTCCATATAAATCGCCTAATGTTTCTGTTATTCTTTCTTTAATAAAATTGATTTTCGAGTGAAATTTTTGAAATCTTTTTATGTCATATATGAATAAATCTTCATTTATATGACCATTCATCATCCATTCTGCTGTTACTTTTCCTGCACCTCCGCCACTGCCAATTCCAATACTGTTAAAGCCACAACAAACAAAAAAGTTTTTAACTTCTGGAACTTCGCCTAATAAAGTATTTGTATCTGGAGTAAAAGATTCTGGTCCAGCAAAAAATTTTCTAATTCCAGCATTTTCTAATAAGGGCACTCTTTTAAAGGATGCTTCTAAATATGGTTCAAAATGGTCAAAATTTTCAGGAAATTCTCCAAAAGAAAAATCATTAGGAACTTTATTGGTTTTGTTAAATGCTGGTATTGATTTTCCTTCAAAAATCCCAACTAATAGTTTACCCGCATCTTCTTTTAAATATAAACTATTATTAAAGTCTCTTAGAACTGCCAAGTCTTTTGGTAAATCTTTTATTGGCTCTGTAATAATATAAAAATGTTCAGCAGGATATAAAGGAATGCTTACACCTAATTCTTCTCCTATTTGTCTTGACCACATTCCGGTTGCTAAAACAATATATTCGCATTCAATTACTTGATTGTTAACTTTTACTCCTGCGATTCTTCCATTTTTAACTAAAATTTTTTCAACTGGGGTTTTTTCAAATATTTTAACACCTTCTTGCTTCGCTGCTTTTGCTAGCAAATTTGTTACCCCTATAGGATCGGCTTGACCATCACCTTTCATAAAAATACCTCCTAGAACATCGTTTTCATTAATTATCGGATATTTTTCTTTTACCTGTTTTGTATTTAAAACATCTACATGTACATCAAATAACTGGGCAGTAGTTGCTTGTCTTTGAAGTTCTTGCCATCGTCCTTTTGTGGTAGCAATGGATAATGCGCCGTTTAATTTCAATCCTGCAGAAAAATCAATTCTTTTTTCTAATTCTTTATATAAATCAGTTGTATATTTTCTTATCTTGGTAATTGCTGCAGAAGGTCCTAACTGGCTTACTAATCCGGCTGCATGCCAAGTAGTTCCAGAAGTAAGCTGGTCTCTTTCAAGTAATATTGTATCCTTCCAACCAAATTTTGCTAAATGATAAGCTGTTGAGCATCCCGCTACACCGCCCCCAATTACAACTACTTTTGTGTTTTTAGGAATATCTTTCATAGATAATTAAAGAAAGTTTATTAATTAAATCATTTGCAAACCCACTCCTGTTTTAGGATAGGTATAAAGATTGTAGTTAGCTGTTAATTCTTCACCTGCTTTGATATCTTTGACTGTTATCAAAAACATATATTTTGCATCGCTCTTCTCATCCAAGTTATAAAACATGTCATGTCTATCATTTTTTCCATCTTTAAGCTGTTTTTTATTTACATTTGGATCCACAAGATCACCAAATTTTAGTTTTGGTAATACATCTGAGACCATCCTAATTATATTTGGATCGTTAGAATGATTGTAAAAACCTCCTAAAGGAGTTCTAATATATTTATTTTCAAATTGTTCATCTCTTATGTGAGTTACGCCAATAAAAATATTTTTTTTAATATCTTCTTTAGCGTATAATCCTAATCCTTCTATGGGTGAATTTTTAATAGTTAATTCCTTTGGTAAAGGTCTATACATTTCAGTTTATCGCTTCTTTTGAAGAAATATATTTATGACCAAAAGCATCTGCAACTGCCTTATAGGTTACATTTCCTTGACAAACATTTAAACCTGCTAAAAAATTTTCATCATCGTTTAAAGATTTTTTATAACCATCTTTTGCTAACTTTGTTAAAAAAGGAAGTGTTGCTTTATTTAAAGCAAGTGTAGAAGTTCTTGGAACTCCGCCAGGCATATTTGCCACGCAATAATGGACAACATCATCAACAATATACGTAGGATTTGCGTGAGTAGTTGGTTTGCTTGTTTCAACACAACCACCTTGGTCAATTGCTACATCAACAATAACTGATCCACGTTTCATACTTTTTAACATATTTTTTGTAACGAGTTTTGGTGCTTCGGCTCCTGGTATTAAAACACCTCCAACTAATAAATCACATTCAGAAATTAATTTATTTAAATCAGTTTTTTCACTTAATTCAGGGATAATTTTATCACCAAACATTTTTGTTAATTGTTTTAATCTTTCTTCTGACTTGTCAATGATATGAACTTTTGCTCTCATACCCGTTGCAATTATCGCAGCATTTTCTCCAACAACACCACCGCCAAGTATAACAACATTTGCCGGGTCACCTCCAGGCGCACCCCCTAGCAATATACCTCTTCCTTTTTGATTTTTTTCTAAACAATGTGCTCCAGCTTGAACTGACATTCTACCTGCAACAGCGCTCATTGGAGCCAACAATGGCAATCTACCATTTTTGTCTGTAACAGTTTCATAGGCAATACAAATCGATTTTGAATTAATTAATCCTTGAGTTAATTCTTTTGCTGCTGCTAAATGTAAATAAGTAAAAATAATTTGATCTTCTCTTAGCATTTTTACTTCATTGGATAATGGTTCTTTTACTTTAACAATAATTTCTGAATCATTAAAAATATCTTCTGCTTTATCTATTATTTTAGCTCCAGCAGATTTGTATTGGTCGTTATCAAATCCTGCTTCAAATCCTCCATTGTTTTCAACTAAAACATCATGCCCATCTAAAGTTAAAGATTTAACGCTATCAGGAGTTAAGCCTATTCTGTTTTCTTGGGGTTTAATTTCCTTAGGAACTCCAATTTTCATATTTTTTAAGAAAACTAGTTTTTTTGATTTTTTTGATAATTTTGTATACCAGTTCTCACTTTATCAACAATTTCGTCGATATGTTTTTTCTCACATATAAATTGTGGTGCAATAATTAAACAATCACCTGTTGCTTTAAAATTAACTCCTGCTTCATAACAAGATTTAAACGTTTCAAAACCTGCTTTTCCAGGTTTAGTATTTAATTTCATATCTATTCCTGCCATTAAGCCTTGTCCTCTAATATTTGCTACGGGCTCTAGATCTTTAAGTGAAAATATACTTTTTTGAAAATATGGAACTAGTTCTTTAACTCTATTAAATATATCCTCTTTTTCAAAAATATCTTGTACTGCTAAGGCTGCGGCTACTGAAACTGGTATTCCAGAATAAGTATAACCATGAAACAACTCAACAGCTCCCATTGGCGATGCGTCCATAACCGCATCATACATTTCATCTTTACATGCAACTACACCCATTGGAACAACTCCATTGGTAGTAGCTTTTGCCATTGTCATCATATCAGGAACAACACCAAATTCTTGTGAAGCAAATACTGAACCCATTCGTCCCCAACCACATATTACTTCATCAAAAATTAACAATATCCCATGTTTATCACATATTTCTCTAAGTTTTTCTAAATATCCTTTTGGCGGTACTAAGCAGCCTGTAGATCCTGCAACAGGTTCAACAATGCAAGCTGCAATATTTTCTCCACCAAAATTTTCACATATTCTTTCTAAATCATTGGCAATCTCAGCTCCAGTCTCAGGTTGACCACTTACAAACTTATGTTCTGGTAAATGAGTGTGTCTCATATGAAGAACTCCAGGCATTAAAACGCTTGCAAAAGTCTTTACATTGTTAATCATTCCACCCACTGATGTAGCTCCAATATTCATTCCGTGGTAAGCTCTTTCTCTACCAACAAATCTAAATCTTTTGCTGTCACCTTTTGCTCTATGATATGCTATTGCAATTTTGATTGCAGTTTCCACTGCTGTCGATCCACAAATTGTGTAAAAAATTTTATTTAAATCACCTGGTGTATGTTTTGAAATTCTTGTTGCAAGTTCAAATGAACCACCAAAGCCTTGTTGAAATGGTTGTGCATAATCTAAAGTTTCTAATTGCTTAGTTACAGCTTCAGTAATCTCTCTTCGTCCATGACCCAAGGGATTACAAAACAATCCTGAACTTCCATCTATTTGAGTTTTGCCGTGATGATTTTTTAAATAAACTCCCTTAGCTTCTGTAATTAATCTTGGATTTGCTTTAAAATCTTTATTGGATGTAAACGGCATCCAGTGTTCATTAAGTGAATTTGGTACTGATGTTCTTTTTTCAGAGCTCATTATTTCCCTTGTTTAAAATAAAGTTTGTAGACTAAAAAAACCCAATAAAAAAGTAATATTTTGTCCATTCAATTAAAGGTTGCATGTATTTAGGTTACATAAGATTATTAAATCAGTCATTTACATCTGAGTAAAATTCAAATTTAATGCCTTTTTAAATTAATTAATTTAAAGGGGAATAAATGAAAAAAATAATAAGTTTTATTCTAGGATGTGTTGTTGCTCTTAACTTAAGCATTTCAGTTGCTAATTCAGCTGCTAATGAAGTTAGAGTTGCATTCTTCTTAGAATGGCCAACTCCTAACCAAGAAGATAAAGTTAAAGGGTTGTACGAAAAAGCATTAGGAGTTCCAGTTAAATGGACAAACTTCACTAATGGTGGAGCAATGACTGATGCTATGTTAGCAGGAGATATTGATATCTCTTACTCACAAGGACTAGTACCATTTATTAATGCTGTAAAATCTAAAGCACCAATCAAACTTGTAGATATTGCTATGGAGTACGGTATGGGTGGAACAACTTGTGTTACATCTAACGCATCTGGAATTACAAAAGCTAACGCTTCTGAATTAGAAGGTAAAAAAGTTGCAGTTCCATTAGGAACTATGGCTGAGTATGTTTTTGATGAAAGTATGAAAGTTGTTGGAGCTGATAGAAATAAAATGGACGTTATTCAAATGGATCCTGAAGAAGGTGCTGCTGCATTAGTTAGTGGTGATGTTGTAATGGCATGTTTATTTGGTGGTAACTCTATCAAGGCTGCAACTGCAGTTGGATCTAGATTGCTTACAGTTCAAGAAGCTAGAGACGCAGGTATCTTGGGTATAGATATTACTTCAGTAACTACAAAGTTTATGAAGGAAAACCCAGGAATGTTAAGAACTTTCATCGAAGTAACTCATGAAGCAAATGCTAGATATGCAGCAGGTAAATCTGACTTAAATGTTATAGCTAAAGATGCTGAAATGAAGTTAGCAGATATGAAAGAAACTATTGGTGGATTTAAATTTCTAACTCCAGCAGAAACTAAAAAATCTATGGAGAGTGGTAATCTTAAGGCATTCTTAGATGGAATGGGAACACCAAAAGGAAATGTAGACACTAGTTTCTTACCTCTATAATTAAATAGAGATAGAAAAATTTAATAGGCGCCAATTTTTTGAATTGGTGCCTATTTTTTTATTAGAATTTTAATATAAAGTCATTTTATGAGTGATTTAGTTTCTCAAAATCTAAATATGATTTTTAAATCTCCAAAAGGAGAAACTGTTCATGCATTAAAAGATTTAAACTTCACAATTAAAAAAGGTGAACTTTTAACAGTATTGGGTCCTTCTGGCTGTGGAAAAACTACATTATTAAATATTGCAGCTGGTTTTATCAGGCCAACATCTGGAACTATAACTTTAGGTAATAATGAGATTAATGGACCAGGGGTTGATAGAGGTATGGTTTTTCAACAAGGGGCTCTATTCGAATGGTTAACAGTTTCTGAAAATGTAAACTTTGGGCTTAGAATGAAAAAAGAAGATTCTGAAACTACGTCAAAAAAAGTTGAAGAGTGGTTAGAAATAGTTGGGTTAAAAGGATTTGGAAATACACCAACTTATCAATTGTCTGGTGGTATGCAGCAAAGAGTTGCTCTTGCAAGATGTTTAATAAATGACCCCGACTTAATTTTGATGGATGAGCCTCTAGGTGCACTTGATGCATTAACAAGAGAAAAGATGCAGTCTCTAGTTTTAAAAATTTGGAAGGAGACGGGAAAAACAATTATTTTAATTACTCACTCAGTAGAAGAAGCTTTGTTACTTGGTGAAAGACTATATGTTATGGCACCAAGACCAGGCAGAATACATAAAGAATATAATCTTCCTTTTGCAGAAATGGGTTTAAAAGAAGATTTAAGAGAAATTAAAAAGAACAAAGAATTTTCATCAAAAAGAGAAGAAATATTATCCATGATCTGGAATATGGAAGAAGAAATTATGGGGAAAGAAAATTAAATGTTTACACAAATCATAACAATACTAATCCTTGTATCAATTGTTGGATGTATTCTTTACGGTAGAAGATTAATAAAAACAGAAAAAGTTGATGCAGTTTTTGGTAACCCAGAAAGAGCTAAGGGAGGTACGCACTGGGTAATTGTTGGAAGTAGTGCTCTCTTGCTAGTTTGGCTATATTACTCTTGGGATATTGCTAAAGGATTTTATCCTAAATCAGCTAATGAATTATGTCAGGTTGCTAAAGTAAATGACTCTTTATTGGGATTAAAATATCAATTTCCAATCGAAGAAAGAGAGTTTAAAAGCACCTCAATAATAAAAATCGAAAATAAAAACCTTAATAAAATTACTGCCGAAATTCAAAATTCCCAAGATTTAAATATTCAACAAAAAACAACTTTAGTTGGATTTATCAATAAAACCACTCAGTTAATTCCTTTGCTAACAAACGATAATTTAATGGAAATGGATACAAAAACTAAAATTAAAGAAATGACTAACGAGTTAAAATTATTAAGCTCAAATTTTAAAAAGAAAGATTATCCATTTGAAACCAAATCAGAAAAAAATGAGCGACAAAAAGCTATATCGGAACAAGGTAAATGGGGTATTATAAAAGTACAAGCAGGAACCGGGTCCATAGAAAATACTTTAGAAGTTCCATTGGTACCTGCTACTGATAAAGGTTTAAAATTTCATGCAGCTGCAGAAGAACTTAAAGTAATTAATGATAAGTTTTTTAAGTTAAGAAATCATAATTCACTATTCAAAAATTCAATTAAAGAATTAAAAGAAGAAATAAAAACATACAGGAAAAACTTAGATGATACAGAAGAAATAGCGTCAACTTATGCAAAAGATATTGTTAAAATTGCAAGAAGAATTGAGTATGCTAGCATCTATCCACCAAATGCTCTTAATGAGATGCAAAGTGCAATTATTGAATTTGATAATCTTCAAAAATCTGAGCAAGGTGGCTTAAGATTAGTTGATATACTTTTATTTCCTGCAGGAACAATCGTTGCAAGCGGTCCTAGTTGCTCTGAGCAAGGTTCTGGAAGATGGTTACCAAAACCATCTGATACATTAAATAAATTTATTTTAATGTCAAAACCTAGCGTTGGTTACAAAAATATTCCTCTACTTTGGATTGATATGATGGATGTAAGTAAAATAATTGGATTTATTTTACCTGATTGGATAGCTGATATTATACCTGGAGAATATCCTATGCATACTAATGAAGGTACTGTTAAACAAAATTTTAAAGGAAAAGTTCTTAAAGTTGTCACAGGAGATTTTAAATTATTTAAAATTCCAGTTCCTTACGGACATATTTGGGATTCATTTTTAAGAGTATTTTTAGGACTGGTTTTTGGAATTTTAATTGGAGTACCATTGGGACTATTTATGGGTTTAAATAGATTTGCCAAAGGTTTTTTTGATCCATTAATTGAACTTTATAGACCCGTGCCACCTTTAGCATGGGCTCCACTAATTATATCTGTATTAGGAATTGATAACACCGGTAAAGTATTCTTGTTATTTATGGTATCCTTATCAATAATGATTATTTCAGCAAGAGCTGGAGCGTCAGGTACGCAACTATCAAAAATTCATGCAGCTCATTCTCTGGGAGCTTCAAAGAAACAAATTTTAAGATACGTAATTTTTCCCAATTCCTTACCTGAAATACTAACTGGAATAAGAGTTGCTGTTGGAATGTGTTGGGGAACATTAGTTGCTGCAGAATTTTTAGCTGGTACAACTGGTATTGGTTTTGTTGAAAATGTTGCAAAAAAATATTTTCAATATGAAGTTATTTGGATAACCATATTTATTATGGGTATGCTGGGACTTTTATTTGATGTTACTTTAAGAAAAATAATAGATAAAACTATTCCTTGGCGTGGCAAAGGTTAGAAGTGAAACAAAGTATTTTAAAAAAAAAAATAATTAAAATATTCAAAAATCACAATTTAATTAGTTCGCATGCTTTAATTTGTGCTAACGCATTAATTAATGCTGAACTAGTTGATGCCCCTTCTCATGGTCTTTCTAGATTGAAAATGTATTGTGATAGAATAAAGAAAAAAGTAATTAATCCAAAACCTAAGATAAAAATAAAAAAAATTTCTCAATCAATTTCTCATGTAGATGCAAATAATTCCATTGGTTTTGTTGCAGCAGATATTGGAATAAAACAAGCAATAAAAAATGCAAAAAAAACTGGAATAGGTTTAGTTGGAATTAAAAATAGTGGACATTATGGCCTATCAGGTTATTACGCTGAACAAGCCGTTAAAAAAAACTTAATTGTCTTTTGTTTTACTAATGCGCCACCTGCTATAGCTCCTCATGGTGCTAGGAAAAGTTTATTTGGCACAAATCCAATTTGTTTTGGAACTCCTACTTCATCAAAAGTACCTTTCATATTAGATACATCAGTTTCAGTTATTAATAGAGGAAAAATTAGAGTAGCAGAAAAATTAGGCAATAAAATCCCAAAAGGTGTTGCATTAGATAAATTTGGCAAACCAACTACGAACGCAAAAAAAGCTTTAGAAGGTGTTCAGTTGCCTATAAGTGGATTTAGAGGATCAGGGCTTGCATGGATGGTGGATATTTTAAGTGGAGTTTTTACCGGAGGAAATCATGCTGGGAAAGTTAAAGATCCTTTTGATGATTTTAGTGGCCCTCAAAATATTGGACATTTATTTATTACAATGAAACCAAATCTTTTTGTTGGAAGTTATAACCAAAGAATAAAAAAAAATATAAAAACTATAAAAAGATTACCAAAAATTAAAGGTGTTAAAGAAATTCTATACCCAGGACAAAACAAATCTAAAAGATACAAAAAAAATCTTAAAAAAGAAATTAACATACCTAGAAATATATTAGAGGATTTAAAAAAATTAGATGCTTAACAAAGAAATTTTAATAAGTATTTTTCAAAAATTACACGAAGAAGCTAAAAAATCACACGATGAATTTAATTCAGCTGATGGAAAAATTGGTGATGGAGACCTGGGTATTACTATTTTAAATGGTTTTGAAGAAATTAATAAAAATATAAATAAATTTAGTGATGATATGGGTACAAATTTTATGATTTGTTCTCAGGCTTTTGTTAAAAAATCTGGCTCTAGTTTTGGAACATTAATCGCATTTTCTTTTATGAATATTTCTAAAAGTTCAAAAGGAAAAACTGAATGTAATCACGAAGATATTATAAATATTTTTGAAACAGCTTTAAAAACAATCCTTGAAAGAGGTAAAACTAAATTAGGAGATAAAACTATTGCTGATAGTTTAGATTTAATCATAAAAAAACTCAAAGATAGTGCAAATTATACAGAAGCAATTAAGTCGGCTACAAAGCAAGCTTTAGAGGATTTTAAAGGAAAAAAAATACTTATTGGAAGAGCTAGAATGTTTGAAGATAAAACCAAGGATATGGATGATCCTGGTATGTTTGCTTTAAATAAATTAAGTGAAGCTTTTTGAAAATTCTCTTATATCTTTAATTAATAAATCAGGTTGTTCTAAAGCTGCAAAATGTCCACCTTTTGGCATTTTAGTCCAACGTTGAATATTATAAATTCTTTCAACATAAGATCTTGGAGCCCACTCTAAATATTCTTTTGGAAACAAAGCAAGTGCTGTTGGAACTTTTAAAGGTAAGTCTTCTTTAGGAAGTGATCTTCCACCCTCTTCTCTTCTTCCGTAATAAATCCATGAAGCTGTGTTAAAAGTTTTAGTTACTAAATAAATCATAATATTAGATAGCAAAATATCTTTTGAGTAAACACTTTCAATATCACCATTTTTAATGTCTGACCAACCACGCATTTTTTCAATTATCCATGCAGCAACACCTACTGGACTATCCATCATTGCATAACTTAATGTTTGAGGTTTTGTAGCTTGTTGTGTTCTATAGCCATCTTCTATTCTTTGTTCTTTTTTAAATCTTTCTTGCCATTCTTTTTCTTCTTCTGTTTGTGGTCCATCAGGATGACGAGTAATTAAAATATTAATATGTATTCCTAATAAATTTTTTGGATAATCATACGCAAGCCATGTACATATTGTTCCGCCAAAATCTCCTCCTTGAGCAATATATTTTTTATATCCAAGAACATTTGTCATTAAAGAATTAAATATTGAGGCCATTTTTCTTGGTCCTATTGGCCTTGAAGGTCTGCCTGAAAATCCAAACCCAGGTAAAGATGGAACAATAACATTAAAAGCATCTTCTTCTTTTCCCCCAAATTTTTCAGGATGTGCGAGTTGATCTATTATATGTAAAAATTCCACTATAGAACCTGGCCAGCCATGACTTAATAATAATGGTTTTGGGTTTGACCCACTTCCTCTCTCATGAATAAAATGAATATCAACGCCATCTATATTTGATTTAAAATTTTGAAATTTATTTATTTTTTCTTCTATTTTTCTCCAGTTAAATTTTTCAACCCAATATTTTGAAAAATCCTTCATATAATCTAAATTTGTTCCGTAATTCCAACCGCCATCATCAGGCATCTCATGCCACTGATAATTTTTCACTTTAGAATATATATTTTGCAGATTTTCTTCAGATATTTCTACTTTAAAAGGTTTTATCATTTTAAACTTTTAGTAGTTAGAACCACCTAATCATTCCAATAATTCCAGCGCTAGCATAAAAAAATTGTAACAATAATATTCCTTTGTGTTTTCCTCTATAAGCCCAAATTCCAATTAGCATTGCAGAC
Organism: uncultured Pelagibacteraceae bacterium; assembly: GCA_902551215.1. Classification (GTDB taxonomy): domain Bacteria; phylum Pseudomonadota; class Alphaproteobacteria; order Pelagibacterales; family Pelagibacteraceae; genus Pelagibacter. The sequence goes on from CACDCI010000005.1 coordinate 22,241, forward strand.
AATAGCAATAAGGAAAAGCCTATGAACTCTATTCCAATATTTAATGCAACAAACAACGAGTATAATATTGCAGTGATTACTCCAGCCCACTCAAACATTTTATTATCCATATGTATAAATACTGTATATTAATTGAATTGTAATAAAATATTAATGTATTGTAATATTAATAATGAAAAAAATAATCAACAATCCAAGTAATTTTGTAGAAGAATCCATTGTTGGGCTAATAAAATCTCATCCTGATGTTTATGCTTTAGCCAAAGATAACAATAGAGTTATTACAAGAGCTAATAAATCATCTAAAAAAGTTGGAATTGTAACTGGAGGTGGCTCAGGTCATTTGCCAGTTTTTACTGGATATGTTGGAAAAGGATTTTTAGATGCATGCGCAATTGGTTCTGTGTTTGCATCACCTTCAGTTGAGCAAATGGTTTCTGCAATTAAAAATGCAGATAATGGTAATGGCGTTTTATGCATTATTGGAAATTATGGTGGAGATGTAATGAATTTTGAAATGGCATGTGAAATGGTTGAAGCCGAAGGTATTAAAACAAAAAAAGTAATTGTTGCAGATGACATAGCAAGCGCAAGTGAATCTGAAAAATCAAAACGTAGAGGAATTGCTGGTATGATTTTTGTTTTCAAAATTGCAGGAGCTTGTGCTGAAACTGGTGCATCTTTGGATGATGTTTTGAAGACTGCAACTGAAGCTAACGACAATATTAGAACGCTAGGAGTTGCCTTATCACCTTGTATATTGCCAGAAGCTGGTAAACCTACCTTTGAAATTAATGATGATGAAATAGAAATTGGAATGGGTATACATGGCGAACCAGGTATTAAAAGGGAAAAATTGAGACCTGCAAATGATTTGGTTGATGATCTTTATAAAAGAATTATGGATGATTCAAAATTGAAAAATAATGACAATATTGCCATAATGATAAACAGTTTAGGAGCTACACCGTTAGAAGAATTATATATTATATCAAAAAGAGTAAACGAAAATTTATCTAATTCAAAAATAAATAATGTTAAAACATATGTTGGAAGATATGCAACTTCGATGGAAATGGCTGGTATGTCAATTACTACATTAAAATTATCAGATAATCTGAAAAAAAATCTATTTGCTAAAAGCGAATGCCCATTTTGGAATAATTAAATGATTTCAGCTAAAGAAATAGTTTGTCCTAATAATCTCTTAGATGTTGCTCATAATAAAAAAGGTGTGACCGCTGGTATAGTTAATGCTGGAAAACCTTTGCCAATGCTATCTGTAATGGATGCAGTAAATGAAAACTTAATTGTTCCAACTTTTATTGGAAACAAAGAAGAAATACAAAAATGTGCTGATAATCTTAAATTTGATATTTCAAAATATAAAATTGTTCATGAACCTGATGAAAATAGTACAGCAAAAGCTGCAGCTAAACTTGCATCAAAAGGAAAAATAAAAATAATTGTAAAAGGTCACATTCATACAGATGTCTTAATGAAAGAAGTTATAAAAAAAGAATACAACCTTATAGGCAAAACAAGATTGAGTCATATCTGGCATATGACGCTAGAAAAACAAGATAAACCATTAATTATTACAGATGGAGCTTTAAATGTTACACCAAGTGTAAAAACAAAAATGCATATCCTAAAAAATGTAATTAATTTTTCTAATAGAATTGGAATTGAAAGACCAAAAGTTGCCGTATTGTCTGCTACTGAAGAAGTTTTAGATAGTATGCAAAGTTCATTAGATGCAAAAGAAATTACTGAATTATCAAAAAAAGAAAATCTAAATGCTGATGTATTTGGTCCTTTAGCATTTGATAATAGTATTTCTAAAAAATCTGCAGCAATTAAAGGAATTAAGAATGTTGTTGCAGGACAAGCAGATATATTGTTGGTTCCTAATATTGAAGCAGGTAATGGTTTGGTTAAAATGATGATTTATTTTATGGGAGCGTGCGCAGCCGGTGTAGTTATTGGCGGAAAAGTTCCAGTTGTAATTACAAGCAGATCAGATGAAGCCGCGGCAAGATTAGCATCTATGGCAGCTGCTGTTGTTGCATTAGATTAAATAATTTAATAGAAGGATAAAAATTTAATAAAATGTCTATTCAATACTTAAAAAAAGCTAAAAAAACATCATCAAGTGATGAAACAAAAACAAAAGAAATTGTTCAGAATCTTTTAACTGAATTAGAAAAAACTAAAGAAGAAGGTTGTATAGAATTAACAAAAAAATTTGATAAATATGAAGGAGAAATAATTGTTTCAAAAGAAAAAATAGAAGAAGTAAAAAAAAACATTGACCAAAAAACAAAAGATGACATTCAATTTTCTTATGACAGAGTAAGAAAATTTGCTGAAGCACAATTAAAAAATTATGGACAAAATTTTGAGGTAGAGCTTTCAAAAGGTTTATTTGCTGGTCAAACATTAGTTCCAGTAAATACTGCTGGGTGTTATGTGCCAGCTGGAAGATATGCTCACATAGCTTCTGCTGTAATGAGCATAACAACAGCAAAAGTTGCAGGAGTAAAAAATATTATTTGTTGCAGCTCACCAAAACCAAAAGTAGGTGCGCATCCTAAAATTATTTATACAGCTGATCTTTGTGGAGCTGATGTCATATTGAATTTAGGTGGCGTACAAGCAATAGCTGCTATGGCATTTGGTTTTTTTAAAAATGCACCTGCTGATATTTTAGTTGGACCAGGCAATCAATTTGTAGCAGAAGCAAAAAGAATATTGTTTGGAAAAGTAGGTATTGATTTATTTGCTGGTCCTACTGAAATAGCAATAATAGCTGATAAAAATGCTGATCCAGAAATTGTTGCTTATGATTTGGTTGGTCAAGCTGAACATGGTTACAACTCGCCAGCATGGCTGTTTACAACTGACAAAAATTTAGCAGATACAGTGATGAAAAGAGTTCCTGAACTTATTCAAGATCTTCCAGAATTTCCAAGATCAAACGCCGAGGCTGCTTGGAGAGATTACGGTGAAGTTGTCTTATGTGACAATAATGAAGAAATGGTAAAAATCAGCGATCAATATGCACCTGAACACTTAGAAGTACAAACACAAAATTTAGATTGGTGGTTAAAAAAATTAAAAAATTATGGATCTCTTTTTCTTGGTGAAGAAACAACTGTTGCATATGGAGATAAATGTTCGGGAACAAACCATATTCTTCCAACCAAAGGCGCTGGAAGATATACAGGTGGCCTTTTTGTAGGTAAATTCATTAAAACATTAAGCTTTCAAAGAATGACGAAAGAGTCTACTGAATTAGTTGGAGCAGCCGCTGCAAGACTTTCAAGATATGAAGGAATGGAAGCTCATGCAAGAACTGGGGATGTAAGATTAAAAAAATACGGCTATTCAAAATAAGTTAAAATTTCTAAAAAAACATAGAAACTTAATAGACTCATAAAAGTAATAATAAATAAATTTATTATTCTCCAAATATTCTTTTTTAAAATATATTTTGAAAGAAACTTTGAAAGATATCCAATTGTGAAAAAAAATAGAAATGATGCAATTGATGCTCCAATTCCAAAATATATTTTATCTTTAAGTAAAAAAGATTTTGAAAAATTTCCAAGAAAAAAAACTGTATCTGAATAAACATGAGGATTTAAATAAGTAAATCCTAGGGTTTTTATAAATATATTCAATATTGTGTCACTACTTTTGCTTTCATCAATATTTACTTTAGCGTTATGTTGTTTAATTTTAAAAAAAATAAATTGAGCTAAAAAAATTAATAATAAAATATTAAAAATTAATTCCACATTAGAGTTAAAATATTGATTAAAATAATAAAATAAAAATATTCCAAAAAAGATTAAGATGAGATCTGATAAAGAACAAACTAAACAAACAAGAAAAATATATTGTTTTTTTAGGCCTTGCTCAATCACAAATACATTTTGAGCTCCAAGAGCTAATATAAGACTTAAACTTGTAAAAAAACCAAGAGTTAAAAAATTCATATTTTAAATATTAAAATTTTATTCTAAAAAAGTTTTTACAGTTTTATTAAACTTTTCAGGTTCTTCTAAATGAACATTGTGACAACAGTCTTTAAAAATCTCTAATTTGCTATTAGATATATTTTTATTTAACGTTTCAACCTGATCAAAATTATATGAAACATCTTTATCTCCCCAAATAATTAATGTTTCATTTTTAATATTTTTTAAATTCTCTAAACCATTCCAATTTTTCATTGCATTAAGTGCATTTTCTGCTGTTTCTTCGGATGCTACTTTTGCTGCTTTTTCACACAAATAATAATTTTTAGCTTTATTTCCATTAACAAACCACTTTGGTGGTATTCTTTTGACTGTCTCTTTAATCCCTTCTTCTTTCAATCTTTTAATTGAAACATCTAAGCTCTCAAATCTATCTGGAATATTTCCTATAGAGCCTGTAGCAAAACAAATTAATTTATTAACTTTGCCACCTGCAATTTTTGCAATTTCTTGTACAATCATGCCTCCCATTGAGTGACCTATTAAATTAAATTTGTTTATTTTTTTTTCTTGAACGCATTCAATAATAATGTTTGCCATTGCATTTATACTATTTAAAGGTTTTACTTTATAGCTTTCTCCAAATCCTGGTAGAGCTGGTACAATTACTCTAAAATAATTTTTTAAATAATCTTTCTGAAATTTCCACATTTCTGAAGACCCAAGATATCCATGAACTAAAACTAGTGGATATCCTTCCCCAATATCATCTACATATATTTCTTGCATAAATTAATTTAGTTTATAGTTTTATATCTTTATGCCTAAAAGAAAAATAACTAAGTTTGATGATTTAAAATTTGAACCTTTTGATAGATATGGAAAAACTATACCTGGAATGTCCTGGCATAAAATAAGTTATGATGACAAAACTAATTTTGGAACTTATGTTTCTAAGTTAGAGCCTGGAACTAAAACCATTCCTCATGTTCATACTGGCTTTGAAGAGTTTATGATCTTAGAAGGGGAATTAATAGATTCAGATGGTGTTATTTTTAAAAAAGGAGACTTTATTACTTATGAGCCTAACTCTTCACATTCATCTTATACAAAAAAAGGTTGTTTAATTCTCACTTTTATGAGAGGACGCAATAATCAAATCAAAGAAAAATAATTATATTTATGATTGGTATTTTAGGCGGAATGGGAACGCAGGCAGGTTTAGATTTTTGTAATAAATTAGCAAAATTAAACCGAGGTAAACTAGATCAGCAATACCCTATGTTTATACTCTACAATAAATCAAATACACCAAGAAGACCTGAAAATTTAAAAAAATATTACAACGTTTTAAATGAACTCGTCAAAGGTTGCAAAATGCTGCAAAAAAATAAATGCAAATTTATTGTTATGCCATGTAATACGGCTCATTATTGGCAAGACGATATTCAAAGAAAAATTAAAATACCTTTATTAAGTATGCCAAAAGAAGTTTATAAATACACCAAAAAGTCATGCAAAAAAAATTCTACAATTGGTATTTTATGTACAGAAGCTACATTAAAAACAAAAATTTATAATAATTATTTCGATAAAAATTTTAGATTAATTAGTCCTGAAAAAAAAATACAAAAAAATTCTGTTAATAAATCGATTAAACTAGTTAAAATGGGAAAGGTTAAAGAAGCTGAAATAGCACTTAGAACAGCTGTAAAACATTTAATAAAAAAAAAATGCAAAAAAATTATTTTAGGATGCACTGAATTGCCAATAGCTATTTTTGCTTACAAGTCATTTAGAAAAGCCAAAGAATCGAAACTTTTCATTGATCCAAATTTATTATTGGCTGAAGTTTGTATGAAGAAATATAAAAGGTAAATTATTTTTTTCTTTTCCTTCGTATTCTTTTATCAATTTCTCTGGCTATAATAAACAATGCAACTACTTGAAGTATTGTCCAAATTAAATCCCAGTCTAGACTCATAAATTATTTTTTTCATTCACAACAAAAAATAGTTTCCTTGGAAATGTGCCTTCTTCAAATTTTTCTAAAGAAATATTTCTAAATCCATTTAGCAAAGAATTAATTTTTTTTTCTGAAAAATAATGAACAATAAATCCATCGTTTTCATAAAGATCTTCTCCTCTATGGATTCCTTTTTGAAAATCTCCATCATTTATATGACGTACAGTATAAATATTAATACCCTCAGGCTTTAAAATTCTTAAAATTTCATTATTTAATTTTTCCAAATCATTTGTCGTTAATGCCATACAATAAAGCATATGAGAATAACAAGCTTCTATAGAATTATCTTCGAATGGAAGTTTTTCTCTTACATCGAACAGTTTTGTTGTAACATAATTAGATAAATTTTCTTTATTAGTTTTCTGATTAATTACTTTAATCCCTGATGCGCTATAATCTAATGCAGTTGTGTGAATTGAATTTTTTGCAAAGAATATAGTATCTCTTCCTAATCCTGCTCCAATCTCAACTATTTTATTAATCTTTTTTTCCTGAAATAATTTTAGAGCTTTTTTTGCTGATAAACTTGGTGTTAAACCAAACATCTCAGGCTTATTTGAGAAGTTTTTTTCCCAATGCTGAGATTGTTGGTTTAATATTTTTTGGTCCAATCTATTTAGATGGATCTGGAACCTTACGCAAATAAGGTTTTAAAGTTTTCCAACCATCTGGATATATTTTTTTTGCTTCCTCGTTTGTAACTTTAGGAACAATGATTACATCCTCACCTGGTTTCCAGTCAGCTGGTGTAGCAATTTTATGTTTTGCTGTTCGCTGCATTGAATCAATTGTTCTTAATATCTCGTGAAAGTTTCGCCCAGTTGTCATTGGGTAAGTTAAAAATAATCCAATTCTTTTATCTGGTCTAATAACATAAACAGTTCTAACTGTTTCATTATCTACAGCGGTACGTCCCATGGACGTAGTTCCTGCATCTCCTTCCAACATATTATAAAGTTTTGCAACTTCTAGCTTTTCATCTGCTACAATCGGATAATTTGGTTTTAAACCGCAAACATCCTTAATATCATCAAGCCATTTAATGTGATCAGATACTGGATCCACACTAAGACCCATAACTTTTACATTTCTTTTTTCAAACTCAGGTTTCATTTTCGCTAATGCACCTAGTTCTGTTGTACAAACTGGCGTAAAATCTTTTGGATGTGAAAATAATATTCCCCAACTATCACCAAGCCAATTGTGAAAAGATAATTTTCCTTCAGAAGTTTCTGCCGTAAAATCCGGTGCTACACTATTAATTTTTAAAGTCATTTTTTCCTCTCTCTTAATGTTTTTTAGAATTATTATAATCAAGATTTATTTGCTATGCAATTTCTTATAGTTTAAATTCCATCAATGATATTTGAACAATTATTCGACTCTAAATCTTCAACCTACACTTACATTTTATCGAGTGGCAAAGGTAGAGAGGCTTTGATTATTGACCCAGTAATTGAAAATACTAATGAATATATAAAATTTTTAAAAAACTTAGATTTAAAATTAGTTAAAGTAATAGATACACATATTCATGCGGATCACATCTCAGGTTTAAATGAACTTGGCAAAAGAACGAAATGTTCAAAAATTATGGGCGAACATTCTTCCTCCGAGATTATTGATATTCGAGTAAAAGATAATGAAAAAATTAAAATTGAAAATATAGAACTAATTTCGCTTTACACTCCTGGTCACACTGATTGTTCTTATAGTTTTTTAATGAATGACAGAGTTTTTACTGGTGATACTTTGTTGATTAATGGAACAGGTAGAACAGACTTTCAAAATGGGAATTCGTATGATGCATATGACTCTCTTTTCAATAAATTATTAAAATTACCTGAAAAAACTTTAGTTTATCCTGCTCATGATTATAATGGTAAAAAATATTCAACTATTGAAAATGAAAAAAACAATAACCCAAGACTTCAAGTCAGTTCTCCTGAGGAATATGCTAAAATAATGGATAATCTAAATTTAAAAAACCCTGAAATGATTGATATAGCGGTACCAGCTAATAAAAAGGGGTTTACTTTAGACCAACTTGGTTCAAACTAGCTTTTAATTTTTAAAATAATACTTATATAAGATTTTATTATGAATGATTTTTTACAGTCAATTATTGATCGTGATCCTGCTGCAAAATCAAAATTAAGTGTAATTTTGACTTACCCTGGTGTTAAAGCAGTTTTTTTTCATCAAATTGCAAATTTTTTTTGTGTTGCAAAGTTTGATCTTATTGCAAGAATGATATCTCAATTTTCAAGATTCTTAACTGGGATAGAAATTCATCCTAAAGCAAAAATTGGAAAAAATTTATTTATTGATCATGGTATGGGAGTTGTTATTGGCGAAACTTCTGAAATAGGTGACAATGTAACTATTTATCATATGGTCACATTAGGAGGTATTTCTCCAAGCATTGACTCTGACAATCAAAGAGATGTTAAAAGACATCCAACATTAAAAGACAATGTTGTGGTTGGTTCTGGTGCTCAAGTACTAGGTCCAGTTGTGGTTGGTAAGAACGCTAAGATTGGAGCAAATGCAGTTGTTACTAAAGATGTTCCAGAAAATGCAGTAATGGTTGGCATTCCTGCTAAAAATGTTGGAACTACCACAGAAGAATTTAAACCCTACGGTATCACTCCTAGTAGTGGTGAATAAAAATGAAAAATTTACAAAATAGTTTTATTCAAGGAATTGGAAACACTCCTTTGATAAAACTTAAAGCAGCTTCAGAAATAACTGGTTGTAATGTTTACGGTAAGGCTGAATATTTAAATCCAGGTGGATCAGTAAAAGATCGAGCAGCTTTGGCATTAATTAAAGATGCAGAAGAAAAAAAACTTATTTTAAAAGGCGGAACTATTGTTGAAGGAACAGCTGGAAACACTGGAATAGGACTCTGTTTATTAGGAAATTCTCTAGGTTATAAAACAATAATTGTAATGAATGATAACCAGACTCAAGAAAAAAAAGATACTTTAAGAAATATTGGCGCAGAACTTAGATTGGTGCCGGCAAAACCCTATAAAGATGATGGTAATTTTGTCAAAGTTGCTGGTAGACTTGCGGAAGAATTAAAACCAAAGAATAATAATGGAGTTGTTTGGGCTAATCAATTTGACAATGTTGCAAATTCCAAAGGTCATTATGAAAATACAGGACCTGAAATTTGGAGTCAAACAGATGGCAAAGTTGATGGATTTGTTTGCTCATCTGGTACTGGAGGAACAATAGCTGGTGTCAGCAATGCGTTGAAAGAAAAAAATAAAGATATTAAAATTTATTTATCCGATCCTAAGGGATCAGCTTTATACAATTATATTGTTAATGGTGAATTAAAAAGTGAAGGTGGATCTATCACTGAAGGAATTGGATCTAGCAGAATTACTAAAAATTTTGCAACTGCAAAGATCGATGGTGCTTTTTCAATAGATGACAAAGAATCTTTGCCAATTATATATGATTTAATTCAAAATGAAGGTTTAAGCCTAGGTACAAGCTGTGGAGTTAATATAGCAGGTGCCATAAGATTAGGAAAAGAACTTGGACCTGGTCATACAATCGTTACAATTCTTTGTGACAAATCTGATAGATACAATAGTAAGTTGTTTAATAAATCGTTTCTTCAGGAAAAAGGATTGCCTTTTCCAAATTGGATTTGATAAAAGCAAATAATAATATGTACATTGTTATAACTGGAGGCGCTGGTTTTGTTGGTTCAAATTTAATAAAATTATTATTAAAAAAAACAAACAAAAAAATTATATCAATCGACAATTACAGTTCTGGTAATAAAAAAAATCATATCAAAAGCAATAGAGTTAAATACATAAAATCTGATACAAAAAATATATCTTCAGTTTTAAAAAATCCAAAAAAAATTCATTCATTGTTTCATTTTGGTGAATTTGCAAGAATTTATCAAAGTTTTTTAAAAATGAATGAGTGTATTAATTCAAATACTATAGGAACTAACGCTGTATTTAGTTATTGTTTAAAGAATAAAATAAAACTTATTTATTCAGCAACTTCAGCTTCATTAGGAAATAAAGGAAATGATAAAAACCTTTCACCCTATGCATTTACTAAAGCAAAAAATTTAGAGTTATTAGAAAATTTAAAAAAATGGTTTAACTTTAAATACGAAGTGATCTACTTTTACAATGTATATGGACCTAACCAAATATTAAAAGGTTCAATGGCAACTGTGATTGGAATTTTTGAAAGATGTTACAAAAACAAAAAACCAATGCCAGTTGTAAAACCAGGAAATCAAACTAGAAGATTTACACATATAAATGACACGGTTAAAATTTGCTATCTTGCTTGGAAAAAAAATAAGTGCAGACATTACAGTATTTCTCATAAAAAAAGTTATTCTATACTCCAAGTTGCAAAAATGTTCAGTAACAAAATTAAATTATTACGAAAAAGACCCGGTGAAAGATATGCTTCTGCTTTAACTAATATGAATTTATCAAAAAAAATACATAAATATTTTGGAAAAGAAAATTTAAAAGACTATATTAATACAATTAAAAAATAGGGAGAAAATATGGAAAAAGAAATGCTAGCAATAGCAAAATTGAAAAGTGGTGAAGGAAAATTTGAAAAATTCATGGGATTTATGCAATCAGATGAAGGAATGGCAGTAAGGAAAACTATTGCGCATGTTGAAAAAACAGTTCCAGCAATAGCACCAGATAAAAGTTATGTTATGTTTAAAGTCTCAGTTCATAATGAAGAAGAAATGAAGAAGTTCGCTTCTGGTAATAATCCGATAGCAAAACCTATTTTCGATGAATGTATCGAAGTTGTTCAAATGTTTGAATTGAGCAAAGTTAATCTATAAGGGTCAATAAAAAAGAAAGGAACAATATGTCAATAATAGAAAAAATGACAAAAATTGTTAATGAGGGAGATGTAGCCGCAGGTGAACAAATGATACATGATGATTATCAATTTTTAATGCATTCATCTGGAAACATACTAGGCAAACAAGATATTTTAAAATGGTTAAGCATGAAAGATGTTAAAAAAGATAAAGTTAGAGTTCTTTTTGAAAATAATGAAGTTGGATTTGAACATGCTTATGTAAGTTATAACGATGGCAATAAGGAAGCTGTTATGACATATTACAAATATAAAGATGGAAAAGTTGCTTATATGGAGACTGGTGCAACTAAATTACCAAAATAATGAATAAAGTAATTGGTTTTGTTATGGTAGGAACTAATGAGCTTGAAAAATCAAGCAAGTTTTATGATCCTGTCTTAGCTCATCTTGGAATGAAAAGAGTTACTATTACAGAAAGATATATCGGTTACGGTCATTCAAGTGAAGATGACGGAGTTAAATTTTATATTACAAAACCTCATAATAAAGAAAAAGCAACTGTAGGCAACGGCACAATGGTTGCTTTGTCAGCTGAAACAAAAGAGGCTGTAGATAAATTTCATGCAACTGCATTAGAAAATGGAGCTGTTAATGAAGGAGATCCAGGGCCAAGATCTGATGGAAATTATTATGCGTATTTTCGTGATTTAGATGGAAATAAAATCACAGCGAGATGTTTAGTAGGTAAATGAAAAATAATGAGTAATATCACAGCTTACATAATTTTAATAGTTGCAGTTGTTTTAGGAACTGCATCAAATGGTTTTGCTAAAGGTGCTCAAGGTTTTACATTATTAATACCAAGTATTATCACAGCAGTAACTATTGTTGGATGTATGTATACCTTGTCACTTGTTATGAAAACAATTCCTGTTGGTGTTACTTATGCTTCATTTGCAGGATTATGTATTATAGCAACTACAATTGTAGGTATTTACAAATTCAAACAAATGCCAGACCTTTATACAATTTTAGGACTTGCTTTAATTATAACTGGGGTGTTAATTGTTAATTTGTTAGGTAAATCAAGTTCTTAAAATTTATGAATATAGCGTCTGGATATATTTTTTTAATTTTATCAGTAGTATTTGGAATTGGTGCAAACGGTTTTTTAAAAACAACTGAAGGATTTACAAACTTAGTTCCAACTATTTTATGTGTTGCATCAATTGTTACTTGTCTTTTTTGTCTTTCAAAAGCTATGACAACAATACCTGTTGGTTTTACCTATGCTACATATGGAGGCCTTACAATTACTGCTGTAACAATTTTTGGAATATTAAAATACAAACAAATGCCGAATATATATGGAATTATAGGTATAGGATTAATAGTTATTGGAGTAGTACTCGTAAATTATCTAGGTAAAACAAATTCTTAATACAAAGGAGCAATCATGTCTGAGTTAATCGCGTTTATTGGCGTTGGCAATATGGGAAATCCAATGGCCGAAAATTTAATGAAAGCAGGAAAAAAAGTTAAAGTTTTTGATCTGTCAAAAAAAATGATCGAAAAGGCAAAAGAAAAAAAGCTTGATGTTGTAGAAAACTTAGATGATTTAATTACAAATGAAGTGACCGCTGTAATAACAATGTTGCCTGAAGGAAAAAACTCAAAAGAAGTTTATTTAGGAGACAAAGGGATAATTAATAAAGTATCAAAAAATTGTCTTCTTATTGATTGTTCTACAATTGATATTAAAACATCAATCGAAATAGGAAAAAAGGCTACAGAAAAAAGAATTAAAATGATTGATGCTCCAGTAAGTGGTGGTGTAATGGGTGCACAAAAAGCAACTTTAAATATTATGGCAGGTGGAACGAAAGAAGCTTTTGATCTTGCGCTACCTTTATTAAAAATTATGGGAAAAAATATTTTCCACGCTGGAGATCTTGGAAGTGGTAACGGAGCAAAAATTTGCAACAACATGTCCTTGGGAATTACAATGATTGCAGCATCTGAATCATTGATGCTAGCAAAGAGATTGAATATCGATATTAAAAAAGTTCATGAAATAATGAAAAATGCATCAGGTAATAGTTGGCCCATATCTGTTTATCCGCCTTTACCTGGTTTAATTGAAGGAACTCCATCAAATAATAATTATCGTCCAGGATTTTCTGCGGGAATGATGAATAAAGATTTAAAATTAGCTTACGAATGTGCAAAACAAGTTAAAGCTTCTACTCCTCTTGGAACTATAGCTTTAGAAATTTATAACAAATTTTGTGAGGAAGGTAATGGTGCCAAAGATTTTTCTGCTATTTCGAAAGTTGTTGGGGGTGATGCCTGGAATTATCCAATAGATTGATTATTTAAAATTATCATCTACTTCCACTTGATAACCTTCAACTAATCTATTTGTTTCATTAGCCATACCCACAACTGCAATCATTTCATTCAGCATCTCATCAGTAGCTCCTTTTTTTTTCGCAGCTAAACTATGAGATTTTATACAATACTCACAGCCATTAGTTATAGATACCGCTACATATATTAACTCTTTAACTATTGGATCAAGTGCACCCTTTTTCATTACTTGTTTTAACGAAGTCCAAGTTCTTTCTAAAGTTTCTGGACTATTTGCAAGATTTTTCCAAAAATTTGGTACTTCCGTAATTTGTCTTACACTCTTTATTTCATCATATATTTCTTTAACTTTTCCCTTAGCTTCATTTTCAGGAATTGGTTTAAATACTGGCATGTTACCTCCTATTATATTTTAAGAATATCACTCTTAAACTTTGAATACAAAATTTTAGAATAATTATTCATATTTTCCATGTTTGCTTTTGCTTCATTGTCAAATTTTTGAAGTGCATCTGGGCCTAATTCTTTTTCCAAAGCTGACTTATATTCTGGTACACACCCCCATTCACTTACAGTCGTATCTTTAACTTCTATATGAAATTGAATTCCATATGCATAATTTTGGTATTTAAAAATCTGATATTTGGTTTCTGGAGAAGATGCTAAAAGAGTTACATCATTATTATCTTCTAAACCTTGAACTTCGTATGAATGCCACTGCAAAGAAGTAATTTTTTCAGGAAATTTTGAAAATAATGGATCATTATTTTTGTTTTTTGAAAAATTAATATTTAACATTCCTATTTCTGGGTTTCTTGATTTAACAACTTTTCCACCTACAACTTCGCCCAAAAGCTGACAGCCAAGACAAAATCCTAAATAAGGTTTTTTTAAATCAACAACAAATTTTTTTATTGCTTTTTTTTCATCAACTAGCCATGGATGTTCTTTTTCCATCCAAGTATCCATAGGACCCCCCATGCAAAACATGGCATCAAATTTTGAAAGATCAGTTGGAATTTTTTCACCTTGATCTAATTCTATTGTTGTTAGCTCAGCTCCATCCTTAATCATTAAATCTTTTATAAAACCAGGATCTTCTATTTTGATATGCTGTAAAATTAAAACTCTCATTTTTTAATGAAAGTATACTAGAATCTACTAGAAAGTTCTATGTTTGCTCCATAATCAGGTATTAAGTGCAGGCTTTAAAAGTTTTAGCATTTTTTTGTGTATACTTTTATTTGCAGAAAACAAAACATTTCCAGCATATTTTGCATTTTTATTATTCCAAGTAGAAGCAACACCGCCTGCAGCAGAAACAATAGGAATTATTGCATGTAAATCCCAAATTTTATTTTGACATTGCAGAACTGCATCAATTTTTCCTTCACAAAAATGAGCATAACTTAAAGCATCAAAACAAGGAAATTGCATAAGTTTTAAAACTCTAGGAATTCTACTTTGCTTCTTTAAAGATAACCAGCCATGAAATGCTCCTGCAACTTTAATATTTTTAAAAGTGGCTTTTTTATTTACTGATAGTTTTCTTTTTTTACCATTCTCAACTACATAAGAATTATTTTTTGAAGTATTAAAATAATATTTATTTAATTTTGGAAAATTTGCCAAACCAACAACTGGATTTCCTTTATAATTTAAACCTATTAAATTGCTCCAAGTTGGATTGCCGACTACAAAAGATCTAGTTCCATCTATCGGATCAATGACCCAAGTAAAATCACTTTTAGTTTTTTTTTGACCCAGTTCTTCTCCAATAATATCATGGGTTGGAAATTTTTTTTTAATTTTAGATCTTATAAACTTTTCAAAAGCTCTGTCGGCTTTAGTCACAGGGTCAAAATTCTTACCTCTGCTTTTGTTTATTACTTTGAAAGGTTTATTTAATTTTTTGTAATAATATCTCGTTAGATCTTTAGCTAATGAATTAAGAAAGTTGTAATAAACTCTATAGTTTTTGAATTTCTTGTCTGCCATGATCAGTTCTCTTACTATTTAATTTAACTTGATTAAAGCTTAAAATTAAATAATTCTTTCAAAAAATAATTAAAATTGAACTAATAAAGTCCATGGAAAAAATTCAGTCACATGCCAAATTAGTAATAGTTGGTGGAGGAATTTTGGGGGTAAGTTTATTGTATCACCTTACTAAAGAAGGCTGGAAAGATCTTGTTTTAATCGAAAAAGGTGAACTTACTTCAGGTTCTACTTGGCATGCAGCAGGTCAATGTCCTCACATGGTTGGAAGTTATAATTTAGCTAAAGTTCATCTACATTCTACAAAACTTTACAAAGAATTAGAAAAAGAAACAGGACAACCAACAGGTTTCCATGAATGTGGAAGTTTAAGATTAGCTTATAAAAAAGAAGATATCGATTGGTTCCATTATGTAAAAGGAATTATGGATAATGTAGGATCTCCTGCTGAAATACTTTCTCCAAATGAAATAAGAAAAGTTCATCCTTTTATCAGACTAGATGGATTGCTCGCAGCATTTCACACTCCTGAAGATGGACACACAGATCCAACAAGCACTACAAATGCAATGGCGAAAGGAGCAAGAAATGGTGGTGCCAAAATATACAGAAAAAATAGAGTAATAGATATAAAACAACTCCCGTCTGGTGAGTGGAAAATTTTTACAGAAAATGGAAATATAATTTGTGAGCATGTTGTTAATGCTGCAGGAAGCTTTTGTCCTGAAGTTGGTGCAATGGTTGGGTTAAAAGAAGTTCCAAGTATTAATATGATACATCATTATTTAGTAACTGAATCGCATCCTGAAATAGAAAAGTTAAATAAAGAATTACCTGTAACAAGAGATCCTGAAGCGTCAGCTTATTTAAGACAAGAAGGTAAAGGTTTATTAATCGGTCCATATGAAAAAGATGCGAAAGCTTGGGCATTAAATGGAATGGATTGGAAATTTGATATGGAATTATTAGAACCCGAACTTGATAGAATTGAAAAACATCTTGAAATAGGCATGAACAGAATTCCTCAGTTTAAAGATGTAGGGATTAAAAAAATTATTTGTGGACCAATTACTCATACTCCTGATGATAATTTTTTTGCTGGTCCGGCACCTGGATTAAAAAATTTCTGGATGGCATGTGCTGCAAGTGTAGGAATTGCACAAGGTGGAGGAGTTGGAAAATATTTAGCACAATGGATTGTTCATGGTGACTCAGAAATAAATATGCTTGAGTTTGAACCAAGAAGATACATGAGTTGGGTAAATAAAAAGTATGCGGTTGATAAATCTATCGATCAATACACAAGAATGTATGTAACACCAATGCCAAATGAAAGTATAGATGTTAGTAGACCAATGAAAACTACTCCAATTTATAAAAAATTAAAAGATATGGGAGCTGTATATTTAGATTCTTATGGCTGGGAAAAACCAGCTTGGTTTGGAAAACCTGGAATGAAAGAAGAATATAGTTTTAAAAGATCAAATGCTTTTCCTTATGTTCAAAAAGAATGTGAAAATGTTCAAAATAATGTTGGTATCTTAGATTTAAGCACTTTTGCAAAATATGAAGTTGAAGGAAACGATAGTGAATCATACTTAAACCGTTTATGTGCAAATTCAATTTCAAAAAAAGAAGGTAATATTGTACTTGCCCACACACTTAACAAGATAGGTAGAATTCAAAGTGAACTAACAATAACAAGACTAGCCAATAATAAATTTTACGTTTTATCTGCTACTGCCTCAGAAATAAGAGATTTAGACTGGTTTAATCACAACATTAATAAAGATGAAAAAGTTGAAGTTAAAAATATAACAAAAGATTACGGAGTACTTGTCTTGGTTGGGCCAAAATCTAGAAAAGTTTTATCTCAATTAACCTCAGAAAGTTTAGACAATAAAAATTTTCCTTGGTTAAAAGGAAAAGAAATAGAAATCAATAAAGTACCAGTACGAGCTCTTAGAATTAATTATATGGGAGAATTGGGCTGGGAACTGCACCATCCTATGAAACAAATGGAACCATTGTATGATGTTATTTATGAAGTTGGAAAAAAAGAAAAAATAAATAATTTTGGAACATATGCTGTTAATTCGCTAAGAATGGAAAAAGCTTATCGTGGCTGGGGTGCAGAGTTAACAGGTGAAATTAGTTTGGTAGAAGCTGGTATGGACCGTTTTTTTAATTTAAATAAAAAGAGCAATTTCATTGGATCAGAGGTGCTTAGAGACAAAGTTCAATCTGGAGTTGGTATTAAAATAGTCTATCTTGAGGTGGATATTGATGACGCAGATCCAAGAGGTAATGAACCTGTTTACCATGAAAATAAAATAGTTGGGGTTGTTACTTCTGGAGCCTATGGTTTTAGGGTAAAGAAAAGTCTAGCTTTTGCTTATGTTAAATCAAACTTGGCAAAGAACGGAACCGAATTCTTAATTGAAATTCAGGGTAAAAAAAGAAAAGCAAAAATTTTAAACTCACCGGCTTATGACCCTGAAAACAAGATGTTGAAATCATAGTTATTTTTATTGACAGTTAAAAAAAAATAAAGCAACGTCCGATTTTTAGGGAAAATCTATGGCAACAAGAAGTAACACTCCACCAAAGCCTTATCTTGGATTTGGAACTAGAATTAGAAAATCACCTTTCTTCGAATCAACTTTAAAATGGGGCTGCAAGGAATATACGACATACAATCATATGTATTTTCCAGTTTATTATAATACGCCTGAAGAAGATTTTTGGAGTTTAGTTAATGATGTAACTTTATGGGATGTTTCAGTTGAAAGACAAGTTGAAATTACAGGTCCGGATGCAACAAAATTTACCCAACTATTAACACCAAGAAATTTATCTGATTGTCAAGTTGATCAATGTAAGTATGTTTTAAATACAAATTATGAAGGTGGAATTCTTAGCGATCCTATTTTGTTAAGAATTGGTAAAGATCATTGGTGGTACTCCATATCTGATAGTGACCTTTTACTTTGGGCAATGGGAGTAGCTGGTAAAGGCAAATATGATATCGAACTAAAAGAACCAGATGTTTCTCCTTTACAAGTACAAGGACCAAAATCAAGAGCATTAATGACAGAGTTGTTTGGTTCATGGATTAATGATTTAAAATATTACTGGTGCAAACAAACAGAAATCAAAGGTATTCCTGTAGTAATTTCTAGAACTGGTTGGAGCGGAGAAATTGGTTATGAAGTTTATTTACGTGATGGAAAAAAAGGTGCTGAGCTTTATGAAATGATAATGTCTGCTGGTGAAAAGCATAAAATTGCACCAACTGGCCCTTCACAAATAAGAAGAGTTGAAGCTGGAATTTTTTCATATTTTCAAGACATGCGTGTGACTGATAACCCTTTTGAGATCGGAATGGAAAGACTTGTTGATCTTGAAATGGAAGCTGATTTTGTAGGTAAAGAAGCATTAAAAAAAATTAAGAAAGAAGGAATAAAAAGAAAATTGGTTGGTATAGAAATTCTTGGTGATCCTATAAGCAAAGTTGTACCCCCTGAATATACACCTGGTTACTTTGTGCCTGATCACTGGCCTGTTTTTGATGATAAAAAAGAAATTGGTTATGTAACTTCTAAGTGTTACTCGCCAAGACTAGAAAAAAACATTGGTTATGCTTTTATACCAATAGAATATGCAAAAGAAGGAACTCAATTCACAATTAGATCTCCATATGCTGATCTTAAAGCAAAAGTAGTTCCAATGCCTTTTTACGATCCAAAGAAAAAAATTCCAATAAAATAAAATATTTATGCTCTCACAATATATTAACGAGAGTAAAATTTGAATTTTAAAGATACATTTTTAGCTAGCTTAGTTCCAATTCTTTTAGGTTTCGGTTTTGTAATTGCTAAACCAGCAATGGAATATTTTCCTCCTATGCTTTTGACGGGTTTAAGATTTATGTTTGCAGCATCAATTTTAATTTGGTGGTTTCCAATACCAAGAAGTTTGCTTAAAAAAATATTTTTAGTCTCTTTAATAGCCAATACATTACAATATTCCATTACATACACGGGTTTAAGCATGATAGATGCTTCTGCAGCAGTATTGCTTGTTCAATTGGAAGTGCCATTTGGAGTAATATTTGCATATCTTTTACTTAAAGAAAAACCAACTATTAGAAGTTTAATAGGAATAAGTGTTGCGTTTATTGGTATTTATATTTTAACTGGTACACCTAATTTAGATGGTAAATTCATTGGAGCTGCCTTAGTGTGTACAGGAGCGAGCATTTGGGCTTTAGGACAAGTTTTGGTCAAACCATTGAGTAAAGAAATGAATCCAATAGCTCTTGTTGCTTGGTTAGCTTTATTTTCTGGCCCAATATTAATAACTTTTTCTGCTATTTTTGATGGAAATACAATTAACTACTTTAAAACAGCAAATCTTAATAGTTGGATAATTGTGATTTTTTTAGGATTTATTATGCAACCAATATCTTATGGTTGTTTCTATTATGTTTTGAAAAATAATCCTTTATACAAAGTTCTGCCTATAGTTACTATGGGTATACCTCCTACTGGATTATTGGCGGCTATTTTTATTCTTGGAGAAGAACCAACTAAAGAATTATTTATTGGTGGTACTATTATTCTTATTGGAGTGATTATGATAGTGTTTAAGAAAAAAAAAAATTAATAATTACTTACTAACTAATAAGATGAGTTTAATTACATCGGTTAAAGTTATAAATTCCGGAAAAGCTATTCTTTTATATCGAAAATATGGTACACCTCTGAGATATCACTCTACTTGGTTACGAGATAATGCTTTAGATTCTAAAACGAGAGATAAAAGTAATGGGCAACGTCTAATTACAATTTCTGACATACCGGCTAACAATTATATTGAATCAGCTTTACTTGATAAAAAAGGTAGAAATATAACATTAAAATTTTTACCTGATAAAAAAAAAGTTAAGTTTTCATCAAAATGGCTTGAACTGTATGCTTACGACAAAAAAACAAATAATTCAAAAATTTGGATAAATCCGAATTTGAAAGTTTGGTCAAATACTACAATAAAAAAAATTCCAATTATTAATTACAAAACTGCAAAATCAAATAAAAAACTACTTCTAAGATGGCTTAAATCTCTTCATTGTTTTGGTTTTGCAAAAATGTCTGGTTGTGGAAAAAAATCTGGAACTGTAACAAAAATAACAAAACTTTTTGGATATGTTCGTGAAACTAATTATGGTAAATGGTTTGATGTAAAGTCAAAAATAAATGCGGTTAATTTAGCTTTTACAAATCTTGGTTTACAAGCTCATACTGATAATCCATATAGAGATCCTGTTCCAACAATACAAATTCTTCATTGTCTTAAAAACTCTACGGACGGTGGAGATTCCAAAGTTGTAGACGGTTTTAATGCGGCTATCAAATTAAAAAAAATGAATAAAAAATATTTTAATTTACTTTCTAAATATTGTTCACGTTTTGAATTCAAAGGGAAAAAAAATGTTCATTTAAAATCTCGTTTTCCAATGATTGGATTAACTCCAGATAATGAACTAATATCTATTCATTTTAATAATCGTTCTGTAGCACCAATTGTTGATGTTCCCTACAAAGATATGTTAAATTATTACAAAGCTTACCGTAAATTTTCCGATATCATTAATGATCCAAAAATGGCAATTAATTTTAAATTAAAACCAGGTGACTGCTTTATCGTTGATAATACCAGAGTTCTTCATGCAAGAACTGCTTATGT
>CACDCI010000006.1 GCA_902551215.1 uncultured Pelagibacteraceae bacterium
AAATGTTATTGATTTTTAATTTTTGAGAAAGTTTTTTTAAAGGTGTTAATGGAGTAGGTGAGTAATTATCCCATTTTGAAATGATTTTGTATGCTTCATCAATTTCATATTTTGGAAGTACGCTTAAAATTTTATTTTTGTTAAAGTTATTTTTTTTGTTTTTTAATAGTTGTGAATATTTCCATTTTAAAACTTCAGATTCAACTGACATCTTTTAACAATCTAAAGTATTTTCTTTTTCCCAACTTGTAACTTCTTTTTTTTTATCGAAATTTTCTTCTTTATTAAATTCTTCTATCTCCATTTTTTTTAATTTTACAAAACTGTTTATCACATCCTCTCCAAAAGCTTCTTTGATTTCTTTGCTATTGTTGAGTTCATCTAAAGAATCTTCAATACTGTCAGGTAATTTTTTTAAATCAGGATATTTTTTGTAATCTGTATACATATTGCATGACAAAGGCTCACCAGGATCTATTTTATTAACTAATCCATATATACCTGCTGCAAGAACCCCGGCCTGTAGCAAGTAAGGATTAGTAGCCCCATCCATTAATCTTAATTCAAATCTTCCTGGATCAGGAACCCTTATCATGTGGGTTCTATTATTTCCTGAGTAAGAAATACTACTTGGAGACCATGAGGCACCTGATTTAGTAGGTGGTGCATTAATTCTTCTATAACTATTTATTGCAGGATTAAAGAAAGCAGTTAGCGGCTGTGCAAATTTCATTATCCCGCCTAAAAAATTATATGCTGTTTTACTTAAACCAAGTTTTTCCCCATTTTCTAGAAATTTATTTTGTTTTCCTTCCCATAAAGAAATATGTGCATGACAACCATTGCCAGTTAAATTTTGAAAAGGCTTAGGCATAAATGTGGCTCTTAAACCATGCTTCTCTGCCAATGATTTGACCATAAATTTAAAAAAAACATGTCTATCTGCTGTAGTCAAACAATCACTGTAATCCCAATTCATTTCAAATTGTCCATTAGCGTCTTCATGATCATTTTGATAAGGATTCCAATCAAGCTCAATCATACTATCGCAAATTTCTTTAATTAAATCATATCTTCGCATTAAAGCTGATTGATCGTAACAAGGTTTTGATTGAGTATCTCTTTCATCTGCAATTTTTTTTCCATCTTGTGTGATTAAAAAATATTCACATTCCACACCAGATTTCATAGTTAAATTTTTTGTATTTAGTTTTTTTATTTGTTCTTTAAGCATTACACGTGGTGATGCTTTTACAGGCTTTCCACTCATCCACAAATCTGATGCTAGCCAACCCACTTCTTTGTTCCATGGCAATTGAATTAAACTATGAGGATCTGGAATAGCAAACATGTCAGTATCTGCTGGAGTCATATCTAACCATGTTGCAAAACCAGCAAATCCAGCACCATTTTTTTGCATTTCATCAATTGCTCTAGTAGGCACTAACTTTGATCGCAATACACCAAACAAATCAACAAAACTGATCAAGAAATATTTAATTTTTTTTGCTTTTGCTATCTTAGATAAATTTTTTGACATATTTTTTTAAAATATAATATAGCCTTATTTAAATAATGAAAAAATAGTGTCCTTATAATTAATTAACGATACAGTTATTATAATTATTATTGCTAGTATTACACCATATTTAGATTTTGGCCAAGCCAACCGTGCCATTTTATGTGGTGTTTTATTTTTACTTTCTTCAGTACCAATATCAGACATATTTTTGATTTTTTATTTTTTGTAATTAAAGGGCGCTTTAATTCGCGCCCCTTAATTTAAATTTTAATTACCAATCGGTAATATTACTTTTGTGATCATTAGCACCGTGTCTTTTTCTTGCTGCTTGCGCTAAGTCTTTGTCTTCAGATGCACTTGTCATAACGTGCCATCCTATCCAAATTACTAGCAAGATTATTACCAACACACCTTCAGTCCCTACGCCGGGATAAACTGCACCCTTAACTTCAGCTGCGCTTAGATGATCAATCCAGTTTGTTACTGTTGCCATAATTTATCTCCTTTATCTGGTTGAAGAGGAAACTGCTCTTTCGTCTTTTTTAGCAGATTCCAACATGCTATAGTCTAGACCAGCAATTTCTACTTCACGTGGGATTCTTAATTTACCCATTCCATGAAGTATTTTAGCTATGATCCAGCCTGGTATTAATCCAAGAACCACGAACATTATAATTGCACCTATGAACATTCCTAAAGGATTGATAGCTGCATAGTCTGTTCCTACCCACATAGATCCAACACTATATCCAGATGAAGGATATCCGTTAAGAACAAAACCACAAATTATAAGTCCAGCGACTCCTGCATAACCGTGTACCGCTACTGCGCCAACTGCATCATCGATTTTAAATGTACGCTCAACCCAATAATGTAAGTTGTATGCAATCACAACACCTATCATAGCTATGATCAATGCTTGTATTGGATGATACAAATCATTACCTGCTGAAGCACAGATGATACCTGCTAGTCCACTTGAGTATGTCCAGAATGGATCTTTATTTGAGACCACATATCCAGCCAATAATCCACCTGATAATGACATCAAGAAGTTCATTGTAATACCACTAAGTGTAGTAGGGGTTACGTATATATTTGTTGCTGTAAAGTACGTTACGCCTTCCATTCCGTACTCAGGTCCAAGATTAAATATCGGTATATTACATGCCGCATAAAATCCCCAAAAACCTGTATAAATTAAAAATAATCCAATTGTAACAAGCCAAGGATTTCTTGGTCCTATATTTCTAGGTTCACCACTAGATGAAAATTTACCAATTCTTGGTCCTAAAACCATAAGAATACCCAAAGCAAATCCACCCGCCACTGCGTGAATTACACCTGATGCATAAGCATCATGATATCCTAAAATTTTAAGCATCCATCCATCAAAATGCCATCCCCAAGCAGCGTCAATTGTCCAGAATACAGATCCTATTGCAATTGCTAAAATTCCAAATGCAAAAGTTGTAATTCTTTCAATTACCGCTCCAGAAACGATTGATGCAGCAGTCCAAGAGAACAGTAGGAACGCAGCCCAGAATACTCCACTAATGTGGTCACCTAAGTTAACCGCCATTAAATCGCTGTTGGGTACGTACCATTTTGCACTGAATGTACTTTCGTCAGTAATCAATGCAGCACTTTCATTCATTATAGAAGGTGCTAGTCCTGGTCCAGTTGGGAAAGCCCAGTAAATCCACCAACCAAATAAAAACCAAGTAACTGTTACCAAAGGTATCAGCATTGTGTTTTTCATCAGGGTATGTTGGTGATGTTTATAACGTGATGCGCCTACCTCATACATACAGAAACCTACGTGAATTAAAAACATAAGCACTACTGTTATCCAGTAGTAAAATTCTGTAAATATAGTTGTCAGAGCACCTAATTCGTCTGTCATAATCTTCCTCCCTATATTTGTTTAATAATTTATATGATAGGTTTAGTCACAGGGAGAACAACCGTTTTTTTTATATATAATTATTATAAGTGTAGATAAATTGCGGATGATTTAATGTAAGAAAAATAATTTACAACTAGAAGGTGAATTTATTATTTAAAACTTTAAATAAGCTTTTTTTAAGTCTACCAAAGGATGATTAGGAGACATTTGGAACTTAACCAATAGTTCTCTTGCGATCATATCTCTATCTTGCTGATTATCTGGTAATTTAATTTTTTTTGGTATAGTCACCCAACCATTTGCATTTCTATCAAATACAGCTGGTCTGTTTTCTTCATAACCCATATGAACATCTTCTAACCAATTAAGATCATCCCAACCCATGTGTTCAATGTATTTTTTTAGGAATGGCGTAAGTTTTTTATAGTCAGGCAATAAGTTGACATCATATCGATATCCAATAGTTTGACCAATCATTTTTTCTCTAGCTGTTTCTTTCTTTTTTCCCAGTTGGCCTTTAGTTTTTTTAACCTTAATTTTTTTCTTTTTCTTTGCCATGTCTACCTCTAAATTTTATGGAAGTCGTCAACTCCCACTGTATGATTTGTTCCTGATAATGGAACTTTTGCTAATGCGGAAGCTTCCATAGTTAATGCTGCCATATCTTCTGGTTCCAAAGAATGAATATTTGTTTTACCGCAAGCTCTAGCTAATAATTGCGCTTCTAAAGTCATTGTGTGCAAATAATTATAAACTCTTAATGCAGCATCATCAGGATTTAATCTTTTTCTAAGCTTTGGATCTTGAGTAGCAACACCCACAGGGCAACGACCTGTATGACAGTGATAACAATGACCTGCTGGAACTCCCATTTCTTTTTCAAAATTAGATTCCGGAATTTCTTTATTGCAATTAAGAGCCATCATAGCTCCAGTTCCAATTGCAATTGCATCAGCTCCTAGAGCTAAAGCTTTTGCCATATCAGCGCCATCTCTAACACCTCCAGCATAAATAAGTGTTACTTTTCCAGTTTTACCAACATCGTCAATTGCTCTTCTTGCTTCCCTTATTGCGGCTATTCCAGGTATTCCAGTGTTTGCAGCAGCAATGTGTGGTCCTGCACCAGTTGATCCTTCCATCCCATCTAAGTATATTGAATCTGGTTCACACTTAGCAGCCATACGAACATCGTCATAAACTTTTGCTGCACCAAGTTTTAATTGTATCGGTACTTTATTTTTAGTTAATTCTCTAAGTTCTTGAACCTTTAAAGCTAAATCATCTGGTCCTAACCAGTCAGGGTGTCTAGCGGGTGATCTTTGGTCAATACCAGCAGGCAAAGATCTCATTTCTGCTACTTGGTCAGTAACTTTTTGGCCCATTAGGTGACCGCCCATACCAACTTTTTGTCCCTGTCCAATAAATACTTCTATTCCATCTGCAAGTTGTGCGTGATGAGGGTTAAATCCATATCTTGATTGAATACATTGATAATACCATTTTTCTGAATATCTTCTTTCATCAGGTATCATTCCACCTTCTCCAGAACATGTAGCTGATCCTGCCATTGTAGCTCCTCTTGCTAGAGCAGTTTTAGCTTCATAAGAAAGTGCTCCAAAACTCATACCTGTTATGTAAACTGGAATATCTAACTCAATAGGGTTTTCACATCTTGGTCCTATTACGGTTTTTGTTTCACATTTCTCTCTGTAACCTTCAATTACAAATCTTGTTAAAGTTCCTGGTAAAAACACCAAGTCATCAAATGTTGGAATTTTTTTCATCAAAGCCATTCCACGCATTCTGTATCTTCCTAACTGAGCTTTAATATGAATATCGTCAATTACTTCAGGAGTAAAAATAGAGTTGTAGCCTAG
Organism: uncultured Pelagibacteraceae bacterium; assembly: GCA_902551215.1. Lineage (GTDB taxonomy): Bacteria > Pseudomonadota > Alphaproteobacteria > Pelagibacterales > Pelagibacteraceae > Pelagibacter. The sequence goes on from CACDCI010000006.1 coordinate 5,309, forward strand.
TAAACTTTTATTTCTTTTAGCAAATTCACTTTTTTCGTTAGCTTTTCCATTTTTATTTTTTGCCATTATATAGCTCCTTTTTTCTCTGTTGGTTCTAAAGCGTCATAGTTCCAAAGTTTTTTACCAGCAACAACTTTAGTCATTTTTGATAGATCAACATTATTTCCAATCTCAGCTACTTTAAGTTTTCTTGTTAACCATTCTATATCATTTTTTGTCATAGGAGCCTCTACCGCATCACTACCAAATGAACCAATTTTTCCACCTATATATATAGTTCCGTCATACATAGAGTCACCAAGGTTAATACCCACATCTCCTAAAACAACAATTCTTCCTCTTTGCATCATGAAACCTGTAAATGCACCAGCATCTCCCCCAATAATTATAGAACCACCTTTTTGGTCAATTCCAGTTCTTGCACCTACACTTCCTTTGCAAATTAAATCACCACCTCTAATTGCTGCACCAAAACATGATCCAGCATTTTTTTCTATTACCACTTTGCCAGCCATCATATTTTCTGCACAAGACCAACCAACACGACCGTTAACTGTAACTATTGGCCCATCTATTGAGCCAACACCAAAATAACCTAAACTTCCTTCAAAAATTAAATTAAGTTTATTTAATATTCCAACACCTAAACTGTGTTTTCCTTGTGGGTTTTTTATTACAATTGTTCCATAGCCTTCCCCCATAAGCTGATCAATTTTATTATTCGCTTCTTTGCAATCCATATCCTTAACGTCTAATTCAGTTCTTTTATTAAAATCAACTTTATGGGTTCCCCAATAGAAGAAATTTTCAGCTTCATCAGGGTTAAAAAACTTTTGTTGAGTTTTTCCTGTTAGAACTTCCGTGTGCATACCCATTGATTGGGCTTTTGTTTTTTTTTCAGATGTTTTTAAATTTGCCATACTTTTACCTCTCCATCAAATGGGTCATAAGTATCAATTTCTTGAGGAAGAATAGATCTAATGGCTATTTCTTCTGATCCCATAGCGACTAAATCATCTGACTCATAAAGCACCAATGGTTTTGCTGCCATTGTATCTTTTGCCATTCCTAATGAATCTTTTGTTGCAACAAAGTAAGTAAAAACTCCATCAAGTCCTGTTAAGGATTGTTTCATTCCTTCTTCTAGAGTTGCGCCATTTCTCATTTTTTCAGCAAGAAAAACTGCAATCAATTCTGAATCGCATTCAGACATAAAACGCATACCTTTATTTTCAAGCACTCTTCTGTTGTTCCAATAATTTGTTAATTGTCCATTATGAACTACAGAAACATCTGCAAAAGGGTAACCCCAAAAAGGGTGGGCTGACTTAATATCTACACCAGACTCAGTAGCCATTCTTGCGTGTCCTATGCCGTGTGTTCCTTGAACTTTGTTTAATCCATATCTTTCTGATACTTCTTTTGCATCGCCCAGATCTTTTATAAGTTCAAGAGATTTTCCTATCGAAAGTATTTCAACGCTTTCAATACTTTCAATTGCTTGTGAAAACCACATTAAATCTTTGCCATATTTAATTTCATATCTATAGGAATAGGGAGTTAATTTTTCTTCCTTCATAATAGTGGCGCCTAATTCTGAAAGTTTTTTATCTACAAGTTTTTTTCTTTCATCATAAACACTTTCATCTTCGTTTACTGAAGTACTACCTTCTCCTACGTTTTCACCTACTTTAAATCTCATTATAAAATTTTGACCGTCGTTATTAGCATAAAGAGCGTACCCAGTAGAATCTGGTCCTCTATGCTTCAAGGCTTGAAGCATGTTTTGAAGTTCTTCACCTACATTTGAAGATTTTCCTCTATGAATTAATCCTGCTATTCCGCACATTTAAATTTACCCCTTCTAATTATATTTTTTACTATGGTAAACAATCCAAATAAGTATCCAGATCCCATTGAGTTGTAGCACCCAAGAACTTTTCCCATTCATCATTTTTATACCAATGAAAAACTTTATACATTTCATCTGGCATTGCCGATTTAATTACTTCATCCTCAGATAGTCTATCCAAAGCTTCACCTAGACTTAATGGAAGTTTCTTAACATCTTTACCAGCTTTTTTAGCTTCATACATACTTCTAGACTCAGGCTTAGATGGTACTAGTTTTTTTGAGATACCATGGTCACAAGCTTTTAATAAAGCTGCACCTAATAAATAAGGATTGTGCATTGAGTCAACCGATCTATACTCAAATCTTCCTGGAGCTGATACTCTTAAACCGCAAGTTCTATTTTGATATCCCCAATCAGCGTAAACTGGAGCCCAGAAACCTTGATCCCAAAGTCTTCTGTAAGAATTAACTGTTGAAGATCCTAAAGCAGTTAAAGCAGGCAAGTGTTCCATTATTCCAGCAATGGATTGTAAACCAATTTTACCTGGTAATTGCATATCTTTAGTATCAGGCATAAAAGTATTTGTGCCTCCCTGTACATAACCAAACACTTCCTCTACTCCAGGTAATTTTTTATTACCTAATTTGTTTGTTACAACTTTTCCACCTTTCCATAAAGACATGTTTGTATGACAACCACTTGCAGATACACCCATAAATGGTTTCGTCATAAAGCATGCTATTAAATTATGTTCTCTTGCTACTTGAGCACAAATTTGTCTGTAAGTAGAAAGTCTATCAGCATTTCTTAAAACATTATCGTATGTCCAGTTTAATTCTAATTGTCCTGGAGCATCTTCATGGTCACCTTGGATCATATCTAAACCCATGGCTGAAGCGTATTCAATTACTTTCATAAAGACAGGTCTCAATGACTCAAATTGATCAATGTGATAACAGTATGGTTTAGAAAAACCTGCCCCAGTAGGAGTTCCGTCAGGATTTTTTGTCAACCACATCATTTCAGGTTCTGTTCCAACTCTTAATTCTAGACCATGTTTTTTCTGAAATTCATCCATAAAAATTTTCAAGTTACCCCTGCAATCAGAAGTTAAATGACCACCTGGATTTTCTCTTTCTTCTCTATTTCTAAAACATGTAACAAAAACTCTTCCAACTCTTTTGTCCCAAGGTAATTGACAGAAAGTTTCAGGGTCAGGTATACCAACAAGCTCCATAGCTTCAGGGCCGTAACCAATATAATTTTTATGTCTGTCTACAAATAAGTTAGCAGTAGATCCATAAACTAATTGAAAACCTTTTTCTGCAGTTCTTTCCCAGTGGTCTGCGGGAATTCCTTTACCAACAACACGTCCTGTTACAGATATAAATTGGTAATAAATGTAAGTAATTCCTAGTTCGTTAATTTTTTCTCTAACTTTTTTTACCAGTTTATCTCTACCTGGTCGATTTACATGTTTTTCTAGATCAGTCATTTTCCCCCTTAAAGAATTTTTATAATATAAAAGTTAGCTGATATTTTAATTTGTGTCCACACCGTAAGTTTAGCTCCACGGAAATGGACTGTTCGAAGTGGGATGTAATTCTCCCTTCGCGTATCGGTTGAATCTAAATGGTTTTAATAATTCACTTTCTTTACCTAAAATTTCTTGTGCAACTAAATGACCAACGCCTAACATTTTATAACCATGGTTTGCATCAGCTATCATGTAAACATTTTCACAGAATCTATCAAAGATAGGAAAAGAGTCTGGAGTTAAACAACCCAATCCACCTGATGGACCTTTTCTATACAAATTTGATTTACCAACAAAACGTTTTTGACAATGAGCTAATGCTGAAGTCCACATATCTGAGAATTCGTCTGTTGTCTGAAACTCGGGCGACTCTATTCCGTAAGGATCTACATTCACTTTATCAAAGTGTTTTTGAACTATATACGGAGAAGTTCCACCTTGAACTCCTAAACCATCAATATCTGGTTTATAATATATTCCCCATAATTTATCTGTAATTAATTTTCCATCTTTGTCTGAATGAAGTGGTGCATCTGTGTCAACATGAATTACAGGCGGTTGTTTTCCATCATTGGTTCTTAAGTAATCAGCATCAACACCTAAAACACCTTCTTGTAAAAACCAGTATGTCCACATATCTACAGTATGCATTTTTCCATCTTTACTTTTTACATCAGTTGTTTTTGGTAAATCTAACATGTTCCAAAAATCTCTCACCCAAGGACCAGCTCCAATTACTACTTGATCACAATCTATCGTTCCTTTATTAGTTTCTACTCCTGTTATAGCATTACTATTACTTCCTCTTTTAAAACCCGTTACTTTAACTCCCTTGTGAACATTTACTCCATTAGCATTAGCTTTATTTTCTATTGCTTTAATTGAATCTTTATTAAACGCGTACCCACCTTTTTTTTCATGAAGAACAGAAGTTATTCCTTGTGCTTGCCAATCATCAAACATTCCCTTCATGTATTTCATGCAATCTTTTTCACCTTCAATGAAAACAGATTCATAACCAATAGCCTTTTGTTGCTCATAAATACTTGCAACATCTTTGTGCATAATTTCAGGTGAGATTTGCATGTATCCTACTGGATTATATTTAAATGCTTTAGGATCACTTTCCCAAACTTCAACAGAGTGAGCCATTAACTGTCTCATTGCTGGTTGAAAGTAGTTGTTTCTAACTACTCCACAAGCTATTCCGCTAGCACCTGCTGCGGTATCTTTTTTTTCTAATACAACGATGTCATTTGGATTTTTATATGTTTCAGAAAGTTTCCATGCTGTACTTAACCCATGAATACCACCACCAATTATCACAACTTTTGCTTTTGTAGGCAAATTTGACATATGCACCGAGTCACTAGCAAAACAAAAAAATTTATTAAATCCTATTTTTTACTACTAAAAACTATATATAAAAATAATACCTTAATTATATTATTTTTAAGAAATGCTTAAAGAAATATAATATAGGCATGAGTCATCGATATTATAAACCAGCAAAGTCTAGGTTGCAGAGGAGTGAATTAGCTGTGCCTGGATCCTCTCCTAAAATGTTTGAAAAAGCATTAAATTCTAATGCTGACTACATATTTTTAGATCTTGAAGATGCGGTTTCCCCAAATGATAAAATTTCTGCTCGTCAAAATGTTATTAAAGCGCTCAAAGAAATAAATTGGAGAGAAAAAGGCAAAACTATTTCAGTAAGAATTAACAGTCTTGATACCCACTATATGTATAGCGATGTAGTTGAAATTGTAGAGCAAGCAGGAGATAAAGTTGACACAATACTTGTACCAAAAGCAGGCACATCAAGTGATGTTTATATGGTTGACTGTTTGTTGACTCAAATTGAAACTAATAAAAAAATTAAAAAAAAAATTGGAATTGAATGCTTAATAGAAACTGCTTTAGGCATGTCTAATATTAAAGAAATAGCAAAATCAAGCAATAGGCTAGAAGCACTCCATTTTGGAGTTGCAGATTATGCGGCAAGTTTAAGAGCGAGAACTGTTGTAATAGGAGGATTAAATCCAGACTATCCAGGAGATCAATGGCATCATGGACTATCTCAATTAGTAATGACTTGTAGAGCTTATGGTCTAAGAGCAATAGACGGACCTTTTGGAGATTTTAATGATCCAGAAGCGTACACCAAATCAGCTAAAAGAGCTGCAGCAATTGGCATTGAAGGAAAGTGGGCAATCCATCCTTCACAAATTGATCTTGCTAATAAAGTTTTTTCCCCTCCAGAAGCCGAAGTAACAAAAGCAAATAGAATTCTTCAAGAGTTAGAAAAAGCTGCAAAAGAAGGAAAAGGTGCAGCACAACTCGACGGAAGAATGATAGATGCTGCTTCAGCTCGTATGGCAGAGAATATTGTAAATATCAATAAACTTATTCAAGGAAAGTAATATGGATATACACGAGTATCAGGCAAAAAAAATACTTTCAGGTTTTGGTGTTACAATACCAAGAGGTGGAATTGTTTATAGCCCAGAAAATGCAGAGAACAAAGCTCGAGAACTTGGCGGATCTAAATGGGTAGTTAAAGCACAAGTTCATTCTGGAGCAAGAGGAAAAGCAGGCGGAATTGTTGTTTGTAACACAGTATTAGAAGTTGCTCAAGCGGCTGATAAACTTCTTGGAAAAAAACTAATTACAAACCAAACAGGTCCTGAAGGAAAAATTATCAATAGAGTTTATATAGAAGAAGCAACTGATATTAAAAAAGAATTATATTTAGGTTTAGTTTTTGATCGAAGCTCAGAAAGCATAATGGTTGTGGCTTCTACCGAAGGAGGAATGAGTGTTGAAGAAATTTCAAAAAAGAAACCAGAGACTATAATTAGATCCAAAATAGAAGTTGCTGTTGGAATGCAAAAATTCCAAGCAAGAGAAATAGCTTTTGGATTGAAAATTGAGCCAAAATTAATAGCAAGAGCAGCTGATACAATTATTGGATGTTATCGTGCATTTAGTGAATTAGATGCAACTATGGTTGAAGTAAACCCATTAGTTATTTCAAATCAAGAACAAATCTTGGCTTTGGATTGCAAAATGAGTTTTGATAACAATGCTTTATTTAGAAGAAATCAAGTTTCAGAATTAAGAGACAAAAGCCAAGAAAATCCTAACGAGGTATATGCTTCTGATAGAGGTTTAAACTATGTAAGTCTTGAGGGAAATATTGGAAATATAATTAATGGCGCAGGTTTAGCTATGGCATCTATGGATATGATTAAATTAGCTGGAGGAGAACCTGCAAATTTTCTAGACGTTGGCGGTGGAGCGACCCCTGAAAAAATAGTCAAAGCATTTAAATTAATTTCGATGGATGAAAAAGTTAAAGTTATATTAGTTAATATTTTTGCTGGTATAAATAGATGTGATTGGGTTGCTGAAGGAATAGTTCAAGCATTACAAAAAATAGAAATTAAAGTTCCAATAGTTATAAGATTAGCTGGAACAAACGTTGATAAAGGTAATAAAATTTTAAAAGAAAGCAAAATAAATTACATAGAAGCAAACACATTAGAGGATGCTGCTAATAAAGCTGTGAAAGCGTTGGGAAAATAATTATGTCAGTTCTAATAGATAAAAAAACTAAGATAATTATTCAAGGTTTTACAGGAAAAATGGGAAGTTTCCATGCCGATGAAATGATTAAATACGGCTCAAATGTAGTTGGAGGAGTTACGCCAGGAAAAGGTGGCACGAAACATCTTAACCTTCCAGTATTTAACACTGTTAAAGAAGCTGTAAAAAGCACGGGAGCTACGGCATCAATATTATTTGTTCCACCAGCTTTTGCAGCAGATTCAGCAATGGAAGCAGCCGATGCAGGAATTAAAACATGTGTTGCAATAGTAGATGGAATACCTTCGCATGACATGATTAAAATAAAACGTTACATGAGAAGATATTCTAAAACAGATAAAATGACTTTAATAGGACCTAATTGTGCTGGAGTTATTAGTCCAGGAAAATCCATGCTAGGTATCATGCCAGGACATATATATAAAGAAGGGAAAGTTGGAATTATTGGAAGATCTGGTACACTGGGATATGAAGCAGCTCAACAATTGAAAAATCTAAACATAGGTGTTTCAACAAGTGTTGGTATTGGAGGAGATCCAATTAACGGAAGCTCATTCAAAGATATTCTAGAAAAATTTGAAGAAGATAATGAAACAGATGCTGTACTAATGATTGGCGAAATAGGAGGCCCACAAGAAGTTGCAGCAGGCAAATTTGCAAAAGAAAATATGAAGAAACCAGTTATAGCTTACATAGCAGGATTGACAGCTCCAAAAGGCAGAGTGATGGGGCATGCGGGAGCGATTGTATCTGCTTATGGAGAAAGCGCAGTTGAGAAAGTTGAGCTCTTAAAAGAATGTGGAGTCATTATTTCAAAAAACCCATCAGTTATGGGTGAAACTGTGAAATCAGCTTTAAATAAATAGTAGAACTTAAAATATAAAGCAAATAGTTTATACCAAATGCTAAAAAGAGATCTCTATTACGAAAGAATACCTACAAAATCTTTGAGAGATGATGTTAGATACTTGGGAAATATTTTAGGGAGAGTAATAAAAAAACAGGAGGGGGAAAGTTTTTTTAATTTAGTAGAAAGAATAAGATTGCTATCAAAAGCAAACATTAAAAATAAAAATAATAAAAATAGATTTAATAAAATTACTTCAGAAATTCAAAGACTTAAACCAATTAAAATATTTAAATTAGCAAGAGCATTTAATCATTTTATGAACTTTATTAATATTGCTGAATCCATAGATGCCTCTAGAAAATTAGATGAATTTGAAAATTCTGGCTTAAAAGATAAACATAAGAATATTTTTATTGAGGAAATTTTCGAAAATCTTTTTAGAAACAAAAAAATTAAACCTGAAAAAATTTATAATATTGCAAAAAATCTTAATATTGGAATAGTTCTTACAGCTCATCCGACTGAAGTTAAAAGAAGAACTTTAATACAAAAATACCATAAAATAACAGAGATAATGGATCAAAGAAATCTTTTGAAGGACAAACCATCACGATTAAAAATCTTAGATAAAAAACTTTATGATGAGTTTACAATTATTTGGAATACTGATGACTTAAAAAGATTCAAACCGACTCCTGCTGAAGAAGCAAGGTGGGGATTAGCAGTAATAGAAGACAGTCTTTGGGAAACAATTCCAAAAGTTTACAGAAGATTAAACGCTATTTTCGTAAAAAATATGGGAAGAGGTTTGCCTAAAAATTTTAATCCAATAGAATTTGGATCTTGGATGGGAGGAGATAGAGATGGCAATCCAAATGTAACAGCTGCCACCACTAAAGAAGTAATACTTTTATCAAGATGGGAAGCAGCGAAACTATACGAGAAAGAATTAACAAAATTAATTAGAGCACTTTCAATGGAAAAATGTTCAAAAAAAATTCTAAAAACCACTGGAAAAACTTTTGAACCTTATAGAGTTTATTTAAGACCATTAAGAAATGAAGTGAGAACGACACATAGATTAATAGAAAGACATTTAGTAGCAAAAAAACCACTAGACAAAAAAAGACTTTTATCTTCTAAAGAGGAAATTCTAAAACCTTTAAGAGCTGTACGAGAGTCATTAGAGCAAAATCAAAGTGAAAATATTGCGAGTGGTGATTTGCTTGATTTAATGAGACGAGCTAAATGTTTCGGTATAAATCTAGCAAAATTAGACATAAGACAAGAGTCATCAAGGCATTCACAGCTATTAGCAGAATATGTAAAGAAAAAAAATAATTCTAATTATTTAAATTGGGATGAAAATAAAAAAATTAAATATTTGATAAATGAAATGAAGAAAAATAGAAAAAGTTTCAAAAATTTTAATTTTAAAAATAAAGAAAATAAAGAAGTTTGGTCAACTTTTAAACTTTTAGCTGATGAGCCATCAGAATGTTTAGGCGCTTATGTAATATCAATGACTTCAGCAGCTTCAGATGTCTTAGCAGTTTATTTAATGCAAATACAGGCAAATATTAAAAATAAATTACGAGTAGTTCCACTTTTTGAAACTTTGCAAGATTTAAAAAATGCAAAATCTATTATGCAAAAACTTTTTTCATTAAGTTGGTACAGAAAATTAATCAAAAACAAACAAGAAATTATGATTGGTTATTCAGATTCTAGCAAAGACGCTGGAAAATTATCTGCTAGCTGGCATCAATATAAACTTCAAGAAGAAGTTTTAATTATCGCAAAAAAATATAAAATTGACCTTACTTTTTTCCATGGCAGAGGCGGTTCACATGGAAGGGGTGGTGGACCAATTCAAGCAACGATGAGATCTCAACCTCCAAATTCTGTATATGGTCGTATTAGAATTACTGACCAAGGAGAAATGATCCAACAAAAATATGGTTATGAACCTTTAGCGAAATATAATTTATGTAGCTACATAGGATCTGTAATGCAGGCTACTTTAAATCCACCCCCACATCCTAAACATAGTTGGAGAAAATTAATAGAAGAAATGACAAAAATTTCTACATTAGCCTATAGAAAAAATATAAATAATAACTCAGATTTTATAAGATATTTTAAAACTGTTACACCTCACTTAGCTCTTGGAAAATTATCAATAGGATCACGACCTTCTAAAAGAAAAAATGTAGATAACATTCAAAGCTTAAGAGCAATACCCTGGGTATTTGCATGGACGCAAATAAGATTAATGTTGCCTGCTTGGTTGGGAACTGGCGATGCTTTAAAATATTCATCAGTTAAAAATCACAAAACTATTCTTACAGATATGGAAAAAAATTGGCCATTTTTTAATTCTGCAATGGATATTTTAGATATGGTTATTTCAAAAGTTGACCCAGAGATATCTGAGGTTTATGAAAATAGCCTTGCAGATAAAAAATTAAGAGAAGTGGGTGATAAACTTAGGTCTGAGTTTGCTATAATTAAAAAATTAAATAGATACATAACTCCAAGAGAAATAATTAATCAAAGAAAAAAATTTAGAACAACAGTCATCGTTAGAAATATTTATTCTGAGGTTTTAAACATACTACAAGCCGTAGTTATGAATAAAATATCAAAGAAGAAATTCAAATCTAATGATAAGAAATGTCTTAATGATGCAATGATGACATCAATAGCAGGTATATCTGCAGCCATGAAGAATACTGGTTAAAGAGTGATATTTTTTAGAGTTGTAAGGTATTCGTCAAATTCTTTTGCAAAAGATGAAGTGGGTATAATATTTTTCTTTCTTTGATCTATTGAAGTTTTTTCCAAAGTAAAAAATCCTTTTTCACAAGCTTCATTAATAATTAAAGCGGATTTTGGTCTTGATGTTTTAAATAACTGTGTTTTTAATTCTTCTACGGATATTTTTCGGTCTTCTTTATGTGCCGACATTACAATTAACATCATATGATAATGTGAAGGCGATTTTCTAAAAAAATAGTTACTAGAACGATGAGATTGTTTCATCTGTTCTTCCCAAAATTTTAAAAGTTCTTTTGTAGTTTTTATCATATTAAGCTCTTACTTTTGATTTTGTAGGATCGTAAAAAGGAAAAGCTATTACTTTTGCTGTTATTCTTTTTTGATGACCATCAATTTTTCCAATTTCAACTTCTGTTCCTATTTCAGAATATTTTGTATCTATCCTACAAAGAGCAATATTTTTATTTAGAGTTTTTGATAACATTCCACTAGTTATAATTCCAACCTGTCCTCTTCCAATATGAACAGTGTTACCATTAGCAGCTGGTTCATGACCAACAAGTTCTAGACCAACTAGTTTTTTTTGTGGGTTTGCTTTTCTTTTTATTAATTCTTCTTTACCTATAAAATCATCTTCTTTTGTTTTAAGAGGTACAGTAAAGCCTATTCCTGCTTCAAACGGATCAGTTTTATCATCAAATTCGTATCCATAAAAAATTAATCCTGCTTCAATACGAACCATATCTAAAGCCTCTAATCCAAGAGGAGATATATTAAATTCTTTGCCCGCTTCCCAAACTTTATCCCAAAGAGCACCCGCGTCTTTTGGATGACACCATATTTCATATCCTAATTCTCCAGTATAACCGGTTCTTGATACAACAATTGGAATACCCGTTACACTATCTATTCTTGCTATTGTTAATCTAAACCATTCAAGACTTTCGATGGATGGCTGTGTATCAGGAGTCCATACAAACTTTTGTAAAATTTTTCTACTATTTGGCCCTTGAACAGCAATATTGTGAATTTGATCAGTTGATGATTTTATCCAGACTTTAAAGTTTTTCTTTTTGGCTTGTTCTTTTAACCATTCACCTCCGTACTCTTGGCCACCAACCCATCTGAAATTATCTTGTCCCAATTTCATTATTGTGCCATCATCAATCATACAGCCATTTTCATAGCACATTGCTGTATAAACAATTTGTCCAACTGATAATTTTTTTACGTTACGAGTAAGAGTATATTGCATTAAATTTTCTGCATCTGGACCTAAAATTTCAAATTTTCTTAATGGAGAAAGGTCAGTGACAATAGCACTTTCTCTACATGCAGTATATTCTTTGATTGCTCCATATTTGGTATAATTATTAGCCAACCAAAATCCATTATAGTTTATAAAATTTTTTGTAAGATTAGATGTTTTTTTATGAAAACCAGTTTCTTGTGTTAATTTTGGTTCTGAATCAGTATTCACTCTAAAAGCTACTCCTTTCGAAATTTTTTTCTCTTTAGGATAAGTTCTAACAAATATATCCGTAGGATTCCAACCATTTGCTGGGTCAACATCACAAGGACATGCAGAAGAAGCACAAGTTAAATCTTTTAAGGCCCTAAATAATACGTAATCACCTGGTCTTGACCAAGGTTCATCAAAAGAAGCAACATTATTAGCATCGATTGCTGTGTTGAAAAATAGGTTTATTGCTGTCCACCCTTTTCTTGAATTGACATCATATTTTTTTAAAACATTATTAAAATTTTCTGAACAATTAATATGACCCATATATCCCATGTCCTCGTAATATTTTGCAGTGCATGCATAATTAAAAGTATCATGTCTTCCAACGGTGTCTCTGATTACTTCGATAACCGGATCATGTTCCGCGTCAAAAAATTTTGAAAATAAACCTGGAGCAGGATAAGCAGAACCCATGAAAGTTCGAGTAGCAGTAGGATCAATTAAACTTTCTATTCCATCATTTAATTTACGTGAATCAAAAGCTAAAAAATCAGAACATTGTCTCCCAGAAGTATCAATAATTTGGATATATTCGCCAGCCTTTACTTCATAAGTTTCTGCCGTTCTTCTTTTAACAAATTTTTCATTAATTGGATCGTAAAGTGGTTCTGGTAAAAAATATTGTTCATTTTTTTCTTCAAATTTAGATTTATTTAAAAAAACTGTTAAATCTGTGGGAGGGTTTTGTTCATGCACATTCATTTTTTCTCCTGGAGCAGCAAGCATAACGGTACACTTGTCTTTTGACTGCAAAGTAATTTTTTCACCCATTACACAGTCTTTGTCGAATATTATTGACGATTTCGCTTTATCCAGATTTAAGTTTTTGCGTTTAAATAATTTAGAAATTTTTTCGTCTTGTGAAATTGTTTTTTTTGAAAAATTAGCGTTAGAATTTTCTTTTAAATTTAATATAGATAAATCACTTTTTCCTTTTGTATTAAAAACAATTATTTCACAGGTTTGTTTACCTTCATCGTTAACAATTTCTATTTTATCTTCTGGTGAAACTTCTATTACAGATAAACCTCCGCCTTTTACAAAATATCTTTCAACTCCAGGTGGCAGAGTTCTTAAACCAGGATTTTTTATGTCAAGACTTGTTTGCATAAGTTTAAATAAAAAAATAATCCTATCAATAGACAACAAGTAAGTAAAATAACTTAGCTTTTGATGTCCGTTTTGGGCCTAGATTTCAAAAACATTGACTATGACTTTAAAATAACGGCATAATTGGAAATATTAATAATTATTAATAACGAAACAAGAAGGGGAAAAATATGAGAAAAATAATAGCTCTTTTATCTGCAATGATTATTTCAGTAGTTTCATTTACTGGAATTGCTAATTCAGCAGATAGTAAGAAACCTATCGTTATCCCAACGCACAATTGGTCAAGTCAAGTTGTAATGGCTTATGTAATTGGTGGAATTTTTGAAAGTATGGGTAACAACGTTAAATATGTACCAGCTGACTCTCAAGCTGTGTATGAGTCAATTCGTATAGGTGATGTAACTATATCGCACGAAGTTTGGGAATCTGCTTTTGGTAAATCATTTACTACGGCTCTTGACAAAGGTGGTTTGCTTGATTGGGGTGATCACGAAGCAAGAACTCTTGAAGATATGGGATATCCTAACTGGGTAGTTGAAAAAGGATTATGTCCAGGTCTTCCAGATTGGACTGCTTTAAAAAATCCTGATTGTGCTAAGAACTTTGTAACACCTGACTCAGATGGAAAAGGAAGAATGTTAGAAGGTCCACAAACTTGGCATGGTGATTTAATACCTCAAAGAATTGATGCTTTAGGTTTAGGAGATCTTTGGTGGGTTAAATTTGCTGGAAGTGCAGATGCACTTTGGGCAGAACTTAAAGCCGCTAAAAAAGAAGGAAGAGGAACTATCATCTTTAACTGGACACCAAACTTTACAGATGGTGCTGGTTTTACATTTATAGACTTTCCTCCTTACACTGCTGGTTGTAGACCAGAGGATGGTGGTGATGGAAAATGTGGTTCACCAGATGGTTATTTGAAAAAAGCTGTGAATGCAGACTTTCCAAAAACTCATCCAAAGGCAGCAGCTATGTTTAAGAAACTTTCATTTTCTACAGGTCAAATCGGTGCAATGGCAGCTTTAGTTGACGTTGACGGAATGACTCACGAAGATGCAGGTAAAAAATGGTTAGCTGACAATAAGAGTGTTTGGCAAGCTTGGACTAAGTAAGCATAAGAGCTAATAAATTATAAATCTCTCCCAACAATGTTGGGAGGGATTTTTTTTTAGACTTGTAAATATCCACAAGTATTAGAATTAGAAAAGAAATTAGTTAAATGTTAAAGTGTTTTTTATATATACCGCTCAGCTTATTATTCTTTACTATGTCATTTGCTAAAAATGTAAATATACAAGAGGATATTGAGCTTGGTTTTGTATGTGAGTTAGAAAAGAAAATACTTAAAAATTCAGAATATAATTATACAACTTTTCTAGCCAAAGATTTAGATGAAAAAGGTTTAGATAAATTTGAAATTTTTGCAAAACAACCAGAAACATTATTGATTAATGGATTATCGTTGTTTCTTTCAAAAACCATAAAATTTGATGTCAAAGTTGTAAATAAAGACATAGTTTTATTTAAAGCTTTTAATAAAGAAAAGAATTACTCAGAGTCAGGGATAATAACTAGAGAATCTGGTGAATTGGTTCATGAAATTACAAAAGGTTTAAATAGTGATAGCTTAGAAAAAAATATTTCTTTTTATTCTTGTAGAAAAAAGGAGAAAAAAGTCTGATTTTTTTTTATATAATTTCGTGTAAAATATAATGATGAAAAAATATCTCATTTACATAATTTTAAGTTTTTTAATAACAAATTCAGTATTAGCCCGAAAAACAGGCTGTGAAGGAAATTGCGTAGATGGTTTTGGTAAATGGACTTATACAGACAAAACAACTTATGAAGGTGAATGGGTCGGTACAAAAAAACATGGCAAAGGAATTGAAATTTGGCCCAATGGATATATCTACAAAGGTGAATTCAAAAACAGTGAGTGGAGCGGACAAGGAATTTTAACTTTTCCAAACGGTGCAACTTATGAAGGAGAATGGGCTAATGGCTTCATGAATGGGAAAGGCACATTCACTTGGTCCGATGGAAAACAAAAAACAGGAGTTTGGAAAAACGGTGAATTACAAGAATAATTAAAATAATGTTGCAAAATAGATATTTAAATAAATTAAAAGAATTACCAGAATCAGTTAGGCAATTTGGCGGTCTTGTTGTTCTCACAGCTATAGTAATTTTATCCTTTGGTATTTTAAATATTTTTTGGGGTGGAGGCGATGAGTTAATTAGAAAAATGAAACTCGAAGAAGAAAGAATTGCAAAAGAAAAAAAACTAAATGAACTTATTTCAAAGCTTCCATCAGGTATTCTAGTAACCTTTGATGGAACTGAGAAATATAAATTAACTGATGAACTATATGAAGCAGTTTGTAATGCAACAGAGCTTATTCCTCAACGTGCTATTATGGCAGCTCATTTTTTAAATTATGAAGCTTATGAATTATATACTATTAATGGGAATAAAATTGATGATACATTTGTTAAATGGGATGAAGATAAAAACAAATGTTTTGCTGGTTACACTGTAAGTGGAAATAATGTCGGAGTAAATAAATCGGCAATTGTTAGCGGAGAGGTTTTGAGTTTTTTGAGCACTGGTATTGATACAAGAGTTTATTTTATTAAAAATTTTTAGGGAGGCAAAACAATAATTATATAGATATTATTTACACTAAATTTCGTATAACTTATTAAAAAATTATGAATGATGCAGTAATCAAATGTGAGTCTGTTTATAAGATTTTTGGAACAAATGCCAAAAAAATGCTCCAAGAAGCAAATGGAAATGTAGATGCAAAAAAATTTCAAGAAAATGGATGTATAGTAGGTGTGAACAATGCTTCCTTTGAAGTTTCAAAAGGAGAAATGTTAGTTGTAATGGGCCTATCTGGCTCAGGTAAATCCACATTATTAAGATGCATTTCTAGATTAACAGATGCAACTGATGGAAAAATTTACATAGAAGGTCAAGATTTACTTTCATTAAAAAATAAAGAACTAATCGAACTCAGAAGAAATAAAATGGGAATGGTTTTTCAAAGTTTTGCTTTGCTTCCACATAAAACTGTTTTGGAAAACATTGCTTTTCCACTTCAAATTAAAGGAATTAAAACTGAAGACAGCATTAATAAAGCAATGGATATGGTTAAACTTGTTGGTCTTGATGGAAGAGAAAATTATTTTCCAAGAGAGCTTTCAGGTGGACAACAACAAAGAGTAGGGATTGCTCGTTCATTAGCAGTTGAACCTGATATTTGGTTTCTAGACGAACCTTTTTCTGCGCTAGATCCATTGATTAGAAAAGAAATGCAAGACGAATTTTTAAGACTTCAAGAAAAATTAAAAAAAACAATCATGTTTATTACTCATGATTTTGATGAGGCGCTAAAGCTTGCAGATCGTATAGCCATTATGAAAGATGGAGTAATTGAACAGCTAGATACTCCAGCAAAAATTGTATTAAATCCAGCAACTGACTACGTGAAAAAATTTACTGAAGAAGTTCCAAGAGAAAAAGTTTTAGTAATAGAAGATGTGATGGACGTACCAAGTAACGACAATTTGAGTGATTTAAAGGTTTCAAAAGACGAGATAATCGAAAATGTAGCTGAAAAGATTTTAACTCAAGAAAAATCTGTAGGTGTGACTGACAAAAATAATAAAATTGTTGGAACTGTTCATCCTTCAAAAATAATTCATACTGTTTTTGGGGGGAGAAAAAATAACAATTAAAATATGGAATTATTAAAAAAATATCCAAAATTATTTCAATGGTTATTTTTGCTAGTTGTATTTTTTGCCTTATGCTTTGCAATAGATGTTCCTGAAACTTACAAATTCATAAGAGGTCAAGCAGAATTCGTCAAAGACCCAAATCAAAGTACTTACATAATATTTGGCAAAGAAGTTAGATATTATGCATTTGATAACTTTTGGAGACTACCCCCTTTACTTGGATGGTTACCTATTTGGGTAAATGACTCTTTGTTTTTCTTATTGAATGAGTGGATGCCAATGGAATTTTGGAATGAAGATACTCAAGAATATAAAACTCGACCTTTAGTACTACAAATAACAAGAAATATAACTGCATTTATGACATTTCTAATTGAATTTATTAGAGAAATTTTATTAGGTGGGGTTGAGACTGTTGTCGCATTTACTAGTTGGGATTGGTTAGACAAAAACCCATGGGCAGAACTACCAGGCTTACCTTGGACTATTGTAGCCGCTGGTGCAGCAATATTAGGTTACAAACTAAGTGGAAAAGGTTTGGCTATATTTGCAGGATTAATCATGATTTATATTTCCGTATTTGGTCAATGGAAACCTTCGATGCAAACACTTTCTTTTATATTGGTAGCAGCACCACTTTCTTTTATTTTTGGTTTATGCTTAGGCATTATGGCTTACAAAAGTAAACGTGTTGAGAAAGCTTTATATCCTATACTCCTAGTGATGCAGACCATGCCACAATATGCAGTTTTAGTTCCTGCAATGGTCCTGTTTGGCATTGGTGACCATGCAGCAGTTATCATAACAATGGTTGTTGCTATTCCACCAATGATCTTACTAACTATTCTAGGACTTAGAGCGGTACCTTCTGAAGTTATTGAAGCTGGTAAAATGAGCGGATGTACTAATTGGCAACTTATGTTTAAAGTATTAATCCCAACAGCAAGAAGAGATATTTTAATTGGAGTCAATCAGGTCATAATGGTGTGTTTTTCTATGGCGGTTATTGCAGCCTTTATAGGCGCTAAAGGATTAGGATGGAATTTGTTGTTAGCCTTAAATCAACTGAATATTGGATTAGCATTGGAAGCTGGTCTATGCATTAGCTTGATAGCAATACTTTTAGATAAGATGTCATTAGCTTGGGCAAATAAACAAACTGATTATTTTGGCAACCTGACCTTTTTTCAGCGTTATAAAAATACATTGTTTTTTGCTGGTGCAGTATTGATTGGGGTAATATTAGCCTACGTTGGATCTTTTTTGTTTAAAGACAGTTTCAATTATTTTAATGAGGTTCCGCATAATAAAGGGATATCAACTGCAGATTTTTGGAACAAAGGTGTTGATTGGATTTGGGATACTTTCTTTCAAACCTTAAAAATATTTAATACATGGTTAATTACAGAAGTTCTTCAACCAATGAGAGCCTTGTATCTAAGAATGCCTGCAGTTGCTACTTTAGTGTTAGTTGTTGGGGCAGGTTATATAGTTGGTGGAATTCGTTCAGCTTTTACAGTAGGTGGATTAGCATTATTTATAGCGCTAAGTCCATGGTGGGATAGAGCTTTAGTCACAGCATACATGGCAACTTTTGGGGTTATTGCCTCTTGCATAATTGGATTAACTGTTGGGACTTTATGTCAGCAAAACAAATATACCACAAATTTTATGTTAGCAGTTTGTGATATTTTTCAAACATTTCCTTCTTTTGTATATTTAATTCCAGTAATGATGCTTTTTGGAGTTACAGATACATCAGTATTAATTGCGGTAATTGTTTACGCAACTATACCTGCTACTAGGTACACTATCGAAGGATTAAGAAGTGTTCCAACTGCTTTACATGATGCAGCCACAATGTCAGGTGTAACGAAATTGCAAAGATTAATAAATATAGAATTTCCAGTAGCGCTTCCTCATATTATGCTTGGTGTAAATCAAACAATCGTATTTGCTTTGTTTATGGTAATTATAGGAGCATTTATTGGAACAGAAGATTTAGGACAATATATTCTAAAAGCTTTATCTGATAAAAAAGGTGGAGGCAAAGGATTAATACTTGGCATTTGTGTCGCTTTCATAGCTCTAATATTTGATAATTTAATTCGAACTTGGGTAGAAAAAAGAAAAAAGCACCTTGGAATAGCTTAAAATTGTGAAAAAATTTTTAGTCGCCATTGATCAAGGCACTACATCAACAAGAGCAATATTGTTTGATGTAAAAGGTAATGTCAAATTTACATCTCAGTTAGAATTTAAACAATACTTTCCAAAAAATGGCTGGGTAGAGCATAATCCAAATGAAATTTGGTTAACCACTCTTAAAGCACTAAGAAAAGTAATAAAAAAAGCTTCGGATTTAAAAGGCAACATTATAAGCCTAGGAATAACCAATCAAAGAGAAACCACTATTCTTTGGAATAAGAAAACTGGCAAACCAATTTATAATGCTATTGTTTGGCAAGATAGGAGAACTCAAGCATATTGTGAAAAACTAAAAAAAAGAAAATATGAAAAAAATTTTAGAAAAAAAACTGGACTATTTATCGACCCATATTTTTCTGCAACAAAAATAAAATGGATTTTGGAAAATGTAAAAAATTCAAAAAAATTATTAAAATCTAATAATTTATTATTTGGCACTGTAGATACTTTTTTGGTATGGAAACTTACTAAAGGTAAAAAACATTTAACCGAAGCTACTAACGCAAGTAGAACAATGTTATTTAATATAAATAATAACAAATGGGATAAAGAAATTTTAAGGAAATTAAATATTCCAAAAAATATTTTACCGGAAGTAAAAAATTCTGCTGATGATTTTGGCATTACAAATAAAAAAATCATTGGAAAAGAAATTCCTATATCAGCTGTTTTAGGAGATCAACAAGCTGCTGCAGTTGGCCAGGCCTGTTTTGAAAAAGGGTCAATTAAAAGTACCTACGGCACTGGTGCCTTCGTAATAATGAATACTGGATCAAAAAAAATCTATTCGAATAATAAGTTATTAACAACAATTTGTTATAGGCTGAACGAAAAAAATACGTACGCTTTAGAAGGCTCAATCTTTATTGCTGGTGCTGGAGTACAGTGGCTTAGAGATAAAGTAAAAATAATTAATAATGCATACGAAACTGAAAAAATAGCTAAATCTAAAAAGGATAATGATGGTGTTTACATAGTACCAGCTTTCAGCGGTATGGGAGCTCCATATTGGAGACCAGATGTTAGAGGGTTAATAATGGGTCTAACAAGAAATAGTGATTGGAAAAGTTTAGTAAGAGCAGTTGTGGAGTCCGTTGCCTATCAAAGTTATGATTTATTTAATTCAATGAAAAAAGATGGTTTAAAACCTAAAATTGTAAAAGTTGATGGAGGCATGGTATCAAATAATTGGTTTTCTCAATTTTTATCTGACATTATTAATCTTAATGTAGTTAGACCACGAGTATTAGAAACAACTGCTTTAGGAGTTGCATTATTTGCAGGATATCAAGCTGGAGAATTTAAATCTTTAAACGAAATAAAGCATATATGGAAAAAAGATAGAGTTTTTTCTCCAAAATTAAATAAATCATTGAGAAATAACTTATTGCAAGGATGGAAAGTAGCGATTAGAAAAACTTTAGCATAATTTTAGTATGAAAAAAATTTTAATTATCGGTGCTGGAGCTATGGGATCAGCTTTTACTGTTCCCTGTGTGGACAATAATAATGAAGTAACACTAGTTGGCACACATATAGAAAATGAATTGATCACATCAATTAAAAAAAATAAAAATTATCATCCTTCATTAAAAACCAGTTTATCTTCAAAACTTAATGTTGAGAGATTTGAAAACTTAAAAACTTTAATGGAAACAGGAGTAGATTTGATTGTTGCCGCGATAAGCTCAGTTGGAATTGAATGGTTTGCAGATGAGATTTCAAAATATTATAAAAAAAAACTTCCAATAATTTTACTTACAAAAGGTCTTTCAGTAGAAAATGATGAATTAATCACTCTTTCAGAAAAAATTAGAATTTTACTAAATAAAAAAGGACATAACGAAATTAATATTTCAGCAATCAAGGGACCTTGTCTCGCAACTGGCTTAGCTAATAAAATGAGAACAGGAACTGTAATAGCTAACCCAGAAATAAAAGAAGCTCAGTTTTTAAAAAAAATTATTTCAACAGATTATTATTCAACAGAGTTATCAAATGATCTTCAGGGCATTGAATTGTGTGGAGCAATTAAAAATATTTATTCAATGTTGATAGGTGCATCTGAAGGACTAAGTAATTCAAAAGCTCCAATCGAAATACAGTCTAAGTTCTATTTAAATACCGCAGCATCATTAATACACAGATCAATTTCTGAAATGGTAGAATTTATATCTTTTTATGGAGGTAATCCAGAAACAGTTTACGGTTTGGCTGGATTAGGAGATCTTTATGTTAGCGCTATTGGAGGTAGAAATAGTTTAATGGGGAAATATCTTGGACAAGGTCATTTATACAAAGATGCAAAAGAGTTGTATATGAAAGAGATAACTGTAGAAGGTGCCGAACTTGCATTTGAAATAGGACCGAAAATTTTTAAAGACCTTAAAGAAAAAGAATTTCCTTTAATGTTTAGTGTTTTAAGATCTATATGCGAAAATAAGAAGTTAGAAATTAGCTGGTAAATGAATAATAAAATTATAAATATTACTGGCTGGGTTTTGTTTTTAATTTCTGCAATTGGTTTTATTATGTCTAGCCTTGGAAATTTTTGGGCTATGTTTGGAAGTCTTTTCTTTTTAGTCGGCTGTGTAGTTTTTTTGATACCTTATTTTTTTGATTGATTTAAAAAAGCTTTTAAAGAATCATCCATTGCGGAAGCCCACGGGGTATGATGAATTGGTGCAACAGACCCATTCACTGGAGACGAAAAAGATTTGTTTCTATAAGTCATGATATCTTCTACTTTATGATGTTCCCATTCTTTGAAATGTTTTCTAATTAATTCAAAATCAATTTTTGGATAATCAGACAATCCATGAAGTTCTTTTGTGTACTCAGTTTGAAAATCTATCATTTGATCAGGATTTTCTAATTTTTCTTCCATTGATACCCATTTATTTATGTCTTTTTCTATCTCTGAATCACCTGGAATTTTAATTTTACCCATTATTACATCTCTTGCATACCAAGCCTGACAGTCAAACATATTAAAAGTATGAAATTGATCTTGCATACCTAAATAAAGCAATTTATGATTATCTTGCCATACAATGCCTTTATAAAGTTTCGGTGGATACAATCTGTTTCTTGTTTTTAGTTTAAGATCTTCAGTTAAAAATGGAAAATAATGAAGATAACCACAACATAAAATTATTGCATCAGCTTCTTGCTCATGACCGTCTTTAAAGATTGCTTTACTTCCTTCTAGTTTATCTAAATAATGTACTTCTTTTACTCCACTGGGCCATTTAAATCCCATTGGGTTATGTCTATAGCCTATAGTTACACTTTTAGCTCCATATTTGTGACACTGAAGAGCAACGTCTTCAGCCGAGTAACTACTTCCTAAAACAATAACATTTTTATTTCTAAATTCTTCAGCATCTCTAAAGTCATGAGAGTGCATTATCCTTCCTGGAAAAGATCTCATTCCAGGGTATTCAGGAATAAAAGGAACAGAAAAGTGTCCTGTAGATATAACTACATAATCAAAAACATCTTTTGAAAATTTATCATTTTTTTTATCATGTGAAGTAACCTCAAAATTTTTTCCATTAAAAACTAGATTAGTAACACTAGTGTTAAATCTTACTTTGTCTTTTAGATTACCTTTTTTAACTCTTCCAATAATGTAATCATATAACACTTCTCTAGGTGGGAATGATGGAATAGGACTTCCAAAATGTTCATCAAATGAATAATCGGCAAACTCCAAACATTCTTTAGGTCCGTTTGACCAAAGGTATCTATACATACTATTAGGAACCGGATCTCCGTATTGATCAGATCCTGTTCTCCAACTGTAATTCCACAATCCTCCCCAATCTTCTTGCTTTTCAAAACAAATTATCTGAGGTATTTTTTCACCTTTTTTTTCAGCATGTTCAAAAGCTCTTAACATTGAAAGGCCACATGGTCCTGCACCTATAATTGCTATTTTTGACATTTAATTATCTCCACCTAAAATAAATTTATAAATGTATTTTACCAACAAAATGATATGAATTGAAATAAAATAATATTTTTATTATGACAATTAACTGGAATTATCCCACTACTGTCTGGGTAGGAGAAAATAGAATTGAAAACCTGTCGCAGGCTTGTAACACTTTAAATATTTCAAGTCCATTATTTGTAACAGATAAAGATCTTATAAATCTTGATATGGTTAAAAATATTATTTTAGAACTTAAAAAAAACTTTAATAACTTATGTATTTTTTCTAATTTTTCAGGAAACCCTTTTGGAGAAAATGTAGAAGAAGGAGTTTTGGAATTTAAAAAAAATAAATGTGATGGAGTTATAGCTTTTGGCGGAGGGAGTGGCTTAGATGTTGGTAAAGCTATAGCATTTATGTCAGGTCAATCTAGACCTATATGGGATTTTGAAGACATTGGTGACTATTGGAAAAGAGCGAACGAAAATGACATTGCCCCAATAATTGCGGTTCCAACAACTGCTGGAACTGGGTCTGAAACAGGCAGAGCTTCTGCAATAATAAATAAAAAAACTGGAATTAAGAAAATTATTTTTCATCCAAAGTTTTTACCTTCAATTGTTATTTTAGATCCTGTTTTAACAGTTGATTTATCTCCAAGATTAACAGCTGCCACAGGAATGGATGCTTTAGCGCATAATTTAGAAGCTTTTTGTGCTCCAAGTTTTCATCCAATGGCTGATGGTATCGCAATAGAAGGAATAAAACTCATAAAAAAATCTTTATTAAAAGCATATGAAAATGGAAAAGATATTGAGGCAAGAAAAGACATGCTGGTTGCAGCAAGCATGGGCTCTACTGCCTTCCAAAAAGGTCTTGGCGCAATACATTCATTAAGCCACCCAGTAAATGCACAATTCAATGTTCATCATGGATTGTCAAATGCAATATTTATGCCTTATGTTTTGTCTTTTAACAAAGAAGAGATCGAAGATAAAATTGTTTCAATCTGTGATTATTTGAATTTAAATAAAAATTTTAATGATTTTTTGGATTGGATATTAGATTTAAGAAAAAAGCTTAAAATTCCACATACATTATCCGAAGTTGTAGATGAAAAAGTAATTGATCTAAATAAAATTTCAAAAATGGCACTTGATGATCCATCAACTTCAGGAAACCCAAAAAAATTAAATTTATCAGACTTAGAAAAGCTTTACAAAAATAGTTTAAAAGGAGAGCTTTAATAGTTGTGAAATTAAAATTACTTGTTGTTGAAGGAAATTTGATTGAGGAAAATCAAAATTTTAAAAAAGTAGGAATACAAACACATACAGAAAGTTTGTCTGATAGCTTAAGCCATTTTAATAAAAATATTAATTTAGATGTTGTTAATCCTTCATCGGATAAGAGCATAATGAATAAAGTAAAGGATTTTAATAAATACGATGGTTTAATTTGGGGAGGTAGCAGTTTAAATATTTATAATAATACAGATGAAATAATAAGACAAATTTCTTTTATGCGCGAATGTCAAACAAAAATAAAAAAAATCTTAGCTATTTGTTGGGGTATGCAGGTTGCTGTAAAAGCCGCGGGAGGAGAAGTTAAAAAATCATCAAAAGGTTCTCATATTGGTATAGCAAATGATATTGAAATAAATGAAAATGGATTAATTCATCCCCTATATAAATCAAAAAAAAAAACCTTTAATTCACCAGCATTTAATTTTGATGAAGTGGTTACTCTTCCTAAAAATACTGTTTGTTTAGCTTCTAATAAAATTAACAAAATTCAAAGTATTTATTTTAAAAAGAACAATTGTGAAATATGGGGTCTACAATATCATCCTGAAATTACTTATGAAAAAATGATTCAATTAATTAATTTTAGAAAAGATAAATTGATCAATTATAGAAAAGTTTTTAATGATGAGAATCAAATTAATGAACATATTGATTTTATAAAAAAAGAAATATCCAGATCTAATAAAGAGCATAGAATGCTTGAATTAAAAAATTGGTTAGAAGGTTTTAATGGAAATTAATTCAAAAGATCAAATTATAAATTATTTTATAAGCGGTGCAAAAAAAAAACTTTTAATAGGAGTAGAAAATGAGAAATTTTTATTCCAAGAAAAGACCAACTTTAGAGCCAATTATTCAGATATAAAAAAAGTTTTAGAAATATTCAAAAAAAAGCATGAATGGAATGAAATAAAAGAGAATGAAAATATTATAGGCTTAAAAATTAATGGAAAATCAATATCTCTAGAACCTGGAAATCAAATTGAATTATCTGGAGATAAATTATCAAACATTCATGAAATTTGTTCTGAATCACATGATTTTCAAAATAAACTTGATAAAATTTGCAAAGAACTTGGACTTAAAACTGTTTCTATTGGTTATGACTCAATCACAAAGTTAAGTGATGTTCCAAATAATCCGAAAGAAAGATACAAATTGATGACTAAAGAAATGCCTAAGGGAGGAAAGTTAAGCTTAAATATGATGTACCAAACATCAGGGACCCAAATTAATTTAGATTATTTGTCCGAAGATGATTTTAAAAAAAAATTTAAAATAATTTCTTATTTAACGCCAATATCTATAGCTATTTTTGCAAACTCAGCAATATTAGAAAATAAACCTAGTGGATATTTATCATATAGATCTAAAGTGTGGCAAAGTACATCCAGAGGCGGTTTGCCAAAAATATTTTTAGAAAACATGGATTTTGAGAAATATGCAGATTTTGTAATTAATTATCCATTACTTTTTATTTATAAAAATAAAGTTCATAAAAACTCAAATAACAAATCTTTTGGAGATTTTATGAAAGGAAAATTATCAGAAGCTAACAATGCTCTTCCGAGCATTAAAGATTTAGAGTTGCATCTTAGTACTATTTTTACTGAAGTGAGATTAAAAAAATATATTGAAATGAGATCAATAGATGCGTGTGAATGGGACTGCCATTGTGCTGGTCCAGCATTTTATACAGGACTTGTTTATGGAAATTTAGATGAAATTTTAGATTTAATTAAAGAGTGGAAAAGTGAAGATGTATTAAAAGCATATATAGACGCTCCAAAGAAGGGCTTAAGAACAAAAATAAAGAACAAATCAATTTTAGAATGGGGAAAAATATTTTTAAATTTATCCAACAAAGGATTAGAAGATCGTAATTTTGAAAACAAAGATGGAAAAAATGAAACCATATTTTTAAAAAATGTAGAACAAATTTTACAACAAAATAAAACTAAAGCAGAAAAAACACTAGAAAATTTAAATTAAAAAAAATGAGTATTAAAAGAATTATTGCAATTCAAGGAGACTCCTTAAAGAAAATAAATATTAAAACTGATACAACTTTTTTGCTTGCCTTAGAGGCTCAAA